>JALNXP010000164.1 GCA_023230285.1 Bacteroidales bacterium
ACAGTTAGACAGGTTTATGTTTAACATAGTTCTTGATTATCCGTCTTTTGATGAAGAGGTGGATATTATTAAAAAGACAACTGCTAATATAATGCCTGAGACAAATGTTGTGTTGTCAAAAGAGGAAATTTTGAAATATCAGGATTTGGTGAGGATAATACCTGTGCCGGACAATGTTTATAATTATGCTGTTTCTATATCGGCGCGTACACGTCCCAATACACCAATGGCAGCTGAAATCGTCAACAAGTATTTGTCGTGGGGAGCCGGTCCGCGCGCGTCACAAAATCTTATACTCGGTGCCAAATGTCATGCAGCTATCAATGGCAAATATTCTCCTGATTTTGAAGATGTTAACGCGGTGGCTAAGTCTATACTGCGACATAGAATAGTGAAAAACTATAAAGCCGAAGCCGAAGGTATCACACAAGATTATATCGTTGAACAATTGATGGAAAAATAATGATACTCCGTACAGAGAATATCGTCAAAATTTATAAGAAACGTATTGTTGTAAATAATGTTTCTATCTCTGTTGAGCAAGGAAGTATTGTCGGACTTTTAGGACCAAACGGAGCCGGCAAAACTACGTCTTTTTATATGATAGTGGGCTTGATTAAACCGCTGTCAGGCAAAATATTTCTCGATGATATGGACATAACAGAGTTGCCGATGTATAAGCGTGCTCAGTTAGGTATGGGCTATCTGCCACAAGAAGTTTCCGTGTTCAGACAGCTTAGCGTTGAAGATAATATTATGGCTATTTTGGAGTTTACAAAATTAGATAAACAACAGCGGCGCGATAAATTGGAGTCGTTGCTTACGGAGTTCGGCTTGCAACATGTGAGAAAAACTAAGGGGATTTCGCTGTCGGGTGGTGAGAGACGCCGTACCGAAATAGCCCGCGCCCTCGCCGTTGACCCTAAGTTCATCTTGTTAGATGAGCCTTTTGCCGGCGTAGACCCAATAGCTGTTGAAGACATCCAGCGTATAGTGAAAAAGTTGAAAGACCGCAATATAGGCGTGCTGATTACCGACCATAATGTACACGAAACTTTGTCGATAACCGACAGCGCATTTCTGCTTTTCGAAGGTAAAGTGCTGAAATCAGGTACCGCCGAAGACTTGGCGAAAGACGAAATGGTACGTAAAGTCTACTTAGGTCAGAACTTTGAACTTAGACGATGATTTTTTAAACAAAAATATCGGCTCCCGAGTTAGTACATATATTAGTAGCGCTGTTTCGAGATTACAGGCTCAGGGTAAATATGACACAGAAAGATGTTGCAAACAAAACAAGTCTTACTGCTGCAAATTAGAAAATCGCAATCTTTGTATAGCCGGATTTAACTCCTTTATAATAAACAACATAAATACCTGACATGGCTTTATGGCTCATGTTGATTTCGGCTGTTTTCCCATTAACTTTTGTGTACGCAATTACTTGTCCGTTAGTGTTCATGACATAAATGTTGCCCTTCATGTTTTCGTCAGAGTAAACTTTTATCCTGCCATTTTGATAATATGCGTTAAAAGTAATTGTGTTGTAGTTTACAAAGCCGCTGTTATCGCGTTTTTCATGCGCTCCGATGTCAGGCGTTTCATAGCTACGCACATTGCCAAAAAAGTCTTTGTGTATGCCGGCTATCGGAATACCTGCGGAGTTTTCTTCCTCTATCATCAGCATTGTCGGCGATATAAAACCGGGGTTTTTGTTGAGATTAGTGGTGTCGTTAATGTATTCTGTCCATTCATCAAAACTGTAGCGGCGCGGATTTTCTCCATTCATCTGCGAAACAGCTGATGCTGCCGATAAAGAGCTGTAATACAATATGTTGTTTGTAGTCGTAAAGTTGATGTCCTCGAAGTTGGTGCCGTCGAAATTTATAGCACAGCAATTTTCGTTGTCATCTTCGCCGGGCATGTCACCAAAGTCGTTTCTGAAAATGTTGTTTTGCATGACGATAGTTCCTTCTTCGGAGCTGAAAGACAAGCAACTGCTATTGCAGTTGATAAAGGCTTCCGATAAAAAATCTTTGATTAAATATACCGAATTGTGATATATTTGATAGTTTTCGATAGGATTATTATAGGCACTTTGTATGAAGATGCCGTTGGCGGTATTGCCTGCGACATGCGAAACCATGTTGTTGTAACACAGTAATTTACAATTTTCAAGGCTGGTATTAAATAAATCCGACTTGTCTATATAAATTCCGGCAGCTGTTCCTGCAAGGTCGTGATTTGCAACGTCAAGGACAAGATTCCCGGAGATGTCTGCATAGCGGCGGAACCCTTTTACTTTAATACCTATAACTTGTTCTGTGGTGTCAAGTAAGTTGAAAATGGTGTTTCCCTGAATGACAAGACTGTCAATGAAGTTTTCAAACCAAATGCCCCTTTTGCTGACACGTTTGCCGTTATCATTACTTCCTATGTTGTTGTTTTTGATGATAAAATAACTGCTGTTAGTATATTCTGCCCACCACAAATAATCTACATAAATGCCGGTGCTTACATTGCTTATATCATTGCCGATTAAAGAGATGTCAATATTCATTGTTTCTTGAATATTCGGGAAATTGCAACTTGCAGATACTATCCCGTAAGTTTCGGTTTTGTTGCTGCCGCCTACAATGTTACAATCTTCTATTGTGATGTCATGAGGATAAGCAGTGAGACCATTGATGTCACCGCCTATCAATATTACAGCTGAATAGTCATCTGTATTTTCGTTAGTGAAAGTAAGACGATTGTCGCCGGAGATTGTGAAAAAAGAGGTGTTCTTTAAGTGCAAAATGTATTGTGCATTGCCACTGATATTGACATCAGCATCATCAGCTAATGTAATAGTGATGGCGTTTTCTGCCGATGTGCCTGATATACTGTTTATTACAATCGGAATACTTTCTTCGGCAGAATTATAACTCGAAGTTATCACTAATTTTGTTGCACCGTCAACACCATTGTCGACCAAAGATGTAACAGCTGCACTGATAGTGGTAAAATCACAATCGTCTTTGCCTATTGTATATGTGCCGGATAGACTTTGTGAATATATTATTGTAGGGAAAAGTAATGCTAATAGTATAAATAATTTTCTCATGACTTTAATTTTCCGCAAAAATACAATTTATTTTAGATTTTCTTACTTAAATGTTGAGGTTTAATACATTTTAATAATCAATTTTAGAATTTTGAACGTGTATAAAGATTCCATAATTAGTTGTTTCGGATACAGGACATAAAGAGGTAAAGCCTCTTACTATCTTGCCATTGTTGATTTCCAACGGAAAATTTTGTTGGTTCTTTTTATATATTTTGAACAATTCGTTATTGTTGTTTTTGTGTATGATTTGCATTTTTCCGAAGCTGCCGACTGCAATATGAAGGTCATAAAACAGTTTGCTGACTATCCCCATTGTCATCCGCAAATTGATTTCTACAGCAGGGTTTAATAAATATTTTTCTTGTTCTTTATAGATAAACATATCTACGCCGAGATAGCCTGAATAGAATGGAGCTATGTTTTTTGTGATAAATTTTTTTAAAGATGATTGAATTGCGTAAAGTGTTTCGATTGAAGTATATTTCGACAGCAGAATTTCTATTTTGTTGTCAGGCAATAAGATATTTTCGTTATAAGTGCAATTTGTCGTGTTAAATAAAGAATAGCCGAAAAAATCTGTTTTTAAGTTTTCACAACGAAATTCCATTGCAAAATTTTGGACAACATCTAACTTTTTTTCCGCGATGATGCTACCTTGTTTTTCTATTATTTTGTTGCAACGGTTGCGGTTAATATTGTTTAATTTTCCAATATTGATGATTATACCTTTGCCGCTTCCCGACCATGGTGCTTTAAAAACAACTTCATTATGATTTTTTGTAAAGTTTTCAATTTCAGATGCTGAACATAGCTGTTGTGCTATTTCGGGAAATTTTATTTTTATTCTTGTTTGCAGATAGGTCATTGCTTCGACTGCGGTTTTTCGATGTGATAATTGTCTAATTTTGTCGACATCTTGCTTTGATGGCAGTAAAGATGAGCCGAGGTTGAGGTTTTGCAAACGTTTGAGAATGGCGTTATTCCAACCCCATGGATAAAAAATTATTTTTTCGGAAAAGTTATTTGAAAATTCACCTTTCGAGTTTACGATAAAGTTGTCGCTGTTTAGTACCCATTGGTCTTTAAAGCACTGCAATGGAAGTAGTTGTGCATCTAATGCAAATTTTTGCGCCGATAATGGTGGAAAGAAATTTTCGTCTCCATTGGCAAGAGCTAAATCGTGGTCGGGATTAAAAACGTAAACTTTCAAGATGTTTTTTTGCAAAAATAAGATGTTTTTTTAAGATTGCAGGTTAATTAAAAAAAATGCTTTACCTTTGCACTATAATTAATTTGTTATGGATATTATTTCTGTTTTAGACAAAGATTTTGAGGTGTATATTCCTCATCGTAAGATAATTAATAGAATAGCTGAGATTGCCGAACAAATAAATATAGATTTTGCCGGCAAGCAACCTTTATTTCTTGGAATTTTAAATGGAGCTTTTATTTTTGCTGCCGAACTTTATCAGAGGATAAAATTGGACTCGAATATATCTTTTGTGAAGGTATCGAGTTATTCGGGTATGAAATCTACAGAGCATATTAAGCAACTTATTGGCTTTGACATTCCAATCGCCGGTCGTGATATTATTATAGTTGAAGATATTATTGATTCCGGTCTTACTATGAATTATGTTTTAGCTCAACTCTTTGAGCTTGGTGCAAATTCGGTAACCTTGGCAACGTTGCTGTTTAAACCGGACTCATTTAAGCAGAAGTTTAACATTAATTATATAGGCTTTGAAATACCCAATGATTTTATTGTCGGCTTTGGGTTAGATTATGACGGCTTCGGCAGAAATCATGATAGTATTTATAAAGTCATTGAAACTTCTAAAAATAAAAAAATGATAGCGATAGCGATATCCGGAGCTCCGGGTGCAGGAAAAGGTACTCAGTCGGAACTTATGGTAAAAAAATATGATTTTGATTATATTTCTACAGGTGAAGCACTTAGAAAAGAAATAGCGGCAGATACCGAAATAGGACGTAAAGTGAAATCTATGATTGAAAATGGCGAGCTTGTTCCCGATGAAATAGTAGCCGAGATAATAAAAAATGTAGTCAAAGAGAGCAAAAAGAAAAATAAAAGAGGCATTTTATTTGACGGTTTTCCACGTACCTTGGAGCAAGCCGTTATCCTTGACAAACTTCTGAAAGAAGAAGACATCGAATTTGACGGTATGATAGGCTTGAAAGTTAATGAAGATATTTTGATGGACAGAATTTTAAAACGTGCCTTATCATCCGGACGTACTGACGATAATGAAGAATCTGTTAAACATCGTTTAGATGCTTATCACAAAAAAACGGCTCCGATTTTCGACTATTATAAAAAAGACGGCAGATATTTCGGCGTTGTTGGCGAGGGCTTAATTGATGAAATAAACGCCAACATAAATGAAGTTATTGATAATATTATCTAAAGGAGAATTGTATAATTATGCCACAATCGAATTTTGTAGATTACGTAAAAATATTTTGTAAGTCCGGAGATGGAGGCAGCGGCTCTGTTCATTTTATCAGGACAAAGAAGAATCCGCGAGGAGGTCCTGACGGCGGTACCGGCGGTCGTGGGGCGCATATTATTTTGAGAGCC
>JALNXP010000166.1 GCA_023230285.1 Bacteroidales bacterium
CCTTTGCTCGGCAATAAAAAAGGTGTTGCAGCTGTTGACGCAAGAATCAAAATAGAAAAATAATCAAAAAAGAATCAATATAAATTATTAGTAATGAGCAGATTAGTTGACATCAAATTAGTTGAAGAAAAAATGTCGGCAATGGGTATTTCCGACTTGTCAAGGACATCAATAAGAGAAATAACAGCATTAACTAACTCATTAGAAGCAGCTACCGGAGAAAAGTACATCAGAATGGAAATAGGTGTTCCGGGCTTGCCTGTTTCGGAAATAGCAATCAACGCAGAGATTGAAGCATTGAAATCGGGAGTAGCAGCTATCTATCCGGATATCAATGGTATTCCTCAGTTGAAAAAAGAGGCTTCAAGATTTTTAAAATTATTCTTAGATGCAGATATCAAGCCTGAAAATTGTGTGCCGTGTGTCGGCTCAATGCAAGGCGGCTACACTACCCTGCTTACACTCACAAGATTTAGAGAAGGACAGGACACAATATTGTTTGTTGACCCTGGCTTCCCTGTTCATAAACAACAGGCAAGAGTTATGGGTGCTCCTTATAAGGCTTTTGACGTTTATAATTATCGTGGTGAAAAATTAAGAGCAAAACTCGAAGAATATCTTTCAGCAGGTAATATAGCTTGTATCTTGTATTCAAATCCGAATAATCCTTCGTGGATATGTTTCACAGAAGAAGAATTGAAGATAATAGCAGAATTATGTGATAAGTATAATGTTGTAGCTATTGAAGACCTTGCCTATTTCGGCATGGATTTCAGACACGACTACTCTGTTCCGGGTCAACCGCCCTACCCTCCGACAATATCAAGATATACAGATAATTATGTCTTGTTGGTATCGAGTTCAAAAGCATTCAGCTATGCAGGACAAAGGATGGGATTTATCGCAATTTCCGATAAATTGGCAGTCCAAAAGTCGGACAATCTTCTTAAACATTATAATTGGAATTTGTTCAGCCGTTGTTTGATATACGGTTCTTTATACGCTTTAAGTTCCGGAACGGCTCATACAGTACAATACGGCTTCGCAGCATTATTGAAGGCAGCTAATGACGGCACTTATAACTTCGTTAAAGAAATTCGTGAATATGGCGAAAAAGCCCATATCATGAAAAAGATATTCTTAGATAACGGCTTCAATATTGTTTATGATAAAGATGGAGATACGCCTATCGCTGACGGCTTCTATTTTACCATAGCTTATAAAGATATGAATGGACACGACTTGATAAAGAATTTATTGTGTTACGGCATCAGCGCAATTAGTTTAGGCGTTACCGGCAGTGAACACAGCAACGGATTACGTGCTTGCGTGTCTTTAGTATACAGAAGTCAGTTCCCTGATTTAAAAGATAGAGTCGAAAACTTTAATAGAGATTTTTCTAAAAAATAAAATAATATTTAATTCATAGATTGAAAACTATGTACAGAATCGAAAAACACCCCATACTGAATATACCATCAGCAAAAGAGGTAACATTTTTTTACAATGGACATGAGGTAAAATGTCCTGAAAATTTAACCATTGCAGCTGCTCTACATCAGGCAGGTTATACTGTTCACAGTCATAGTGTTAAAGGACGTGAACGCAGTCTTGAATGTGGTATTGGAAAATGCGGTGCCTGCGAAATGTTGGTAGATGGCAAAATAAGACGTATTTGCAATACCCCTGTTATAGGCGTAAAAGAAGTTGCGGAAATACCTAAAGACTTTCAACCGGCTGAAAGTGCTGTTGACAAAGACACTGCTTTCGACATATATAAAACGACAGTTGCCATTATCGGTGCCGGTCCTGCCGGCTTAGCCGCAAGGGAAGTACTTAACGACCACAATGTCAGCAATTTAGTAATAGATGCCAACGATAATATCGGCGGTCAGTTTAATATGCAGACCCACCAATTTTTCTTCTTTGAAAAGACACAGAAATATGGCGGAATGAGAGGCTTTGACATCGCCTCTACCCTCGCCGGCGACAATCATGACGGCATTATCACAACATCAATAGTTTGGGACATATTAGACGGTAAACGTCTTGCTGTCAAAAACTTAAAGACAGATAAAATATCTTTTGTAGAAGCAGATTATCTTATTGTAGCTACCGGCGCAATACCTTTTGTGCCTACTTTTGAAAATGATGATTTGCCGGGTGTTTACACAGCTGCCGTAATACAAAAAATGATGAACACCGAATTTACCTTGCTCGGCAAAAATATTTTGACTATAGGCGCAGGCAATATCGGCTATCTGACTTCTTATCAATTAATGCAAGCCGGTGCTAAGGTTAAAGCAATAATAGAAGCTCTGCCGTGTGAAGGAGGTTTTCCTGTTCAAGCTAACAGAGTACGTCGCCTCGGTATACCTATTTATACATCTCACGTTTTACTGAAAGCTATCCCTAACGAAAAACATGACGGCATAATAGGTGCTGTTGTTGCTGAATGCGAAAACTTTAAACCTATTGCAGGCACAGAACGTATTATCGATAATATAGATGCTATTAACATCTGCACAGGATTACAATCTGACAATCAGCTATATACAAAAGGCGAGACTGTTTTTGGCAACAATTGTGTTGGTGCCGGCGACTCGGTAAGAATTGGCGAAGGAACAAGTGCCGTACTTAGAGGAAAACAAGCCGCCTTAGACTTGTTACAGCGAATGAACGTAAGAATAAACTATGATAATTACCTCACTATATCTAAAGATTATATTGATTCTCAACAACATCCGACTCGCATCCTGCAAGAACCGCTGACACCTTCAGAAGAAAGAAAAATGGCAAAGCCTTTTGTCATCTTAGATTGTTTATACGGCTTCGCTTGTAACCCATGCTCTTTTGCTTGCCCGCAAGGTGCTATTACAAAAACTTCTACAAGCACAACTCCTGTTATAGATTATGACAAATGTATCGGCTGTATGAAGTGCGTAAATCATTGTCCGGGCTTGGCTATCTTCGGATATAACTATAAACAAAATACATTATCCCTCCCTATAGAATATGAAGCTCAAGAAAAAGCAGAAGTGTTCTTGGTAAATAATAACGGCGAAAAACTTGGCGAAGGTATCATAGAAAAAATCATCAAGAATGATAATAAAACTAACGTTGCAAGAGTAAAAGTTGCTGATAATTTTGACAAAGAATTAACTGACGTAAGAGGTTTCATTATTAAAGAGAACTACCCGCAACCTGTTGATTTTAAAGCTATTGACAAAGACATTCCGTCAGAGACTTATATTTGTCATTGCGAAGATGTCCAATTGGAAGATGTGTTAAAAGTTATAGGAGACAGGAAGGTTATAACAATTGACGAGATAAAACATACGACTAGAATAGGCATGGGCGTATGTCGTGGGAAACGCTGTATACCAAGGCTTAGACAGCAGTTGCGTAGTTATGGTGTTACGGTATTGAATGAGCCGGCACCGCGTGCTCCTCTATCAAGTCAGGTTAACATCGGCGAGTTATATCCTAAAGATGTTTCTGCAAAATATATCATCAACAGCAAAGAATTGAAGAAAGAAACGGCACAAGTACTTATTGCCGGTGGCGGTATGGGCGGCAGTTCGCTGTTCAGATACTTCGCTGAAGCAGGATACAAACCTATACTGATAAATAATCAAGCCGGAAGCTCATGGCGAAACATCGCCGGCGGTCGTCCTGCATTCAGCTTGCCCGAAATAGCAGACATCGCTCGAAATAACCACGAACTATTTAAAGAATTACAAAAAATAAGCAATATTAATTACAGAGAAATACTTTACATCACATTCGCCCACGACCAAGCTACTTATGACAGCCTCGAACAGTCAATACAATGGTCTGATGCTTATATGATTGAACCTAAGGACTTTGCAAAAGAAATATCGCCGTTTATAAATCCTAATCTGAAAGATAAATATATATCTGCCTTGATTTCACGCGATTGCTGGCAGGCAACGCCGGGAAAAACAGTAGACTTATTACGAAAAATTGGTGTTAATAACGGCGGAACATTAAAAGAAAGTTGTAAACTTATTGATGTAAGCAAAACCAATAACGGAAAGTATATAGTTTTAGTTCAAAATTATGATAAAACTTATACGGAATATACAGTAGACCATTTTGTAAATGCTTTAGGTGCTAATGCTGATATATTTGCAAGGAAAGTGGGTATTTACGCAGGATTCTATCCTGTTAAACATCAAGCGTTTATAACACGCAGACTGCCGTTTATGGGTCCTGACAATACACCTTTGGGCATGTTGATAGACAGAAACAATTACAAAGGTTTTATAGCTGTTTACGGACAACAGTTGGGAGAAACAGGACAGATTATAGGCTGTGCTTCAACATCTTTTGACCCGCAGGAAGCAGGTAAAGAGCTAAAGGTAAACACTAAGGAATTTCTTGAAATCTCAAGTGAAGTCTTTATAGATTGGATACCAAGATTATCATCTGTCAGTTTCCAAGCTACATGGGCAGGCTATTATACCGAGCCACGAATGATGATAGACCCGGAATTAGGCTTGTTCGTAGGACTTAAAGGACATGGCTTCATGTTGTCACAATATCTTGCTAAAACTTATGTTGATGCTTACTTAGGAAAAACCGTTCCGGATTATTTCAAACGTCTGAAAGCTACCGGAGACGGATTGTTGGAAGTCGCTTTTAAATAAAAACCATATTGCAAAAAGGCTGTCTCAAAAGAGACAGCCTTTTTTATTGACTTCATCGTGTCACTTAATCGCGTGCATCCATTGCCGCTTAATTATTCGGTCCTTTAAATTTATTTCTTACACTTTCTACTATAATATCATTACGTTCATCATCTAATGAAATAAAAGATACTTCGAGAGACACAACGCCTTTTTCCAACTTGGCATATTTTACTATTGGTGGCTTCGCCGTAGATACAGAAGGAAATGTAAACAGATACTGCTTAATCTCTGCAACTTTATTAACATCACAGTCGGCAACATTCATTCGTAAAGTAAATGTAAACATATAACTTTGCTCTGTATTCGACAATTTGCTTATAATACCTTTTTTAATTTGTGAATAAGGAATATAATATATCTCTCCGGAATTTGTTTCTATTTCTATATTCTGATTGTTAAACTTTTTCACTCTTCCGATAATTCCGGCAAAAGTAACGACATCATCAATATCAATATGATGTCCCATTCTGAACACAACACCGGCAACATAATCTTTAACATAATAAGCATGATAAAACACGATAAAGCCAATGAGCAGAAATATCACTAACAACAGGAAGACGACATTTCTTTGTGTTAATTCAGGAATAACAAAGCAAATAAACAGCACCCACACGGCTATTTCGATAATTTGTGTTTGTTTGCGTAGCAAAGCTCTGTTTTTTTCTTTTTTAGGAAGAATGGGCAAATAACGCCGTATCAATCGTAACAGAAGAAACAGTAAAGCAGCGAGTATCAACAACACAATGACATTTACTCCCGCATTTGTCGTATTTAGCAAATCTTCTTTCATAATTATATTATTTCAATTCTTTTTAATTCATTAACTATAAACGGATATAACACTGTATTAAGTCCAAAGATATTTTCGGTTTTACGTTCAATGACACCTAACCTTATCAGCACATTCAAATCTTTGGTTATCTCGTTCATTGAGCGTTTACTGATAGC
>JALNXP010000167.1 GCA_023230285.1 Bacteroidales bacterium
CGAAGTCCCAATCACCACGCCACTATCTAAGATTAGGGAGCCGCCGGTAGAAGTGATATTTCCCCCTCCGCTACAGCCGTAATATGAGACATTTGTTACGCTGGAGGTTGCCACGACGGGAGCGCTAAAATCAGGGCTAACCGTGCCAACTATTTCCAGATCTGTGCCTGTTCCTTCAAATCCCGCTGAGCCCGAAGTACCTGTTGCACCGTAGCCATACATGCGAAATTCTACCGAGCTTCTTAGCTCGGAAAACCCCGTAAGGGTAAGGGAAAACGGTGTCCAGGTTGTTGTCGTATAGGAAACAGTCCCAATATCTGCGGTAAAACCATCTATACTACTACGGAAGGTAAAGGCGTTGGGTCCTGTACCGGAACGTTCCAGCCTAAAATTAAGGGTTGACAATGCCATCTTATAACCGCTTGCAGGAGCGATGCTAAAGGTCATATAATCATTGCCGGTAATTGCACCGTCAAGTGTTCCGCTAGCCCAATTGTTGGCATTAAACCTCCCGCCATTGGTAGCGGCTGTCAAGCCCGCTCCCCGAGCTACAGTTCCGCTGGGAGCAACAGTAGATACGTTTGGGGCAATTACATTTGCTGTTCCGCTTGTTTCATTTCCGGCATAGCTGCTAAATTCCCAGCTCATAAGTGTTACTCCACGGAGCAGTGAAAAGGCGATAACGATTATCGATATTAATGCAGTTTTTTTAAACATTGCCTTTTATCCTTTAAGCCTCAAGCATGATGAAGTTTAACTCAGCACGATTCTACGACTTAAGATATAAGTAACTCTAAGTGCCCCTTCAGTCAAGACTTTTCTTTTGCAGTTTCCTTGCAATTATTGCCCTATCACAGCCCACCCATTTCCCTCTTAGTGTGAGTTGAGAGGGATTTGATAGGAGTGAAGCAGCAAGAAAATTACATATTTAAGTTGACAGAAACGCATATCAAATTAGTATGTATTAAGAGACGACAACAGAGGAGCCGATAATGGCAGTTAACACACGTACTGAATACGCGATCAGGGCATTGTTAGAAATAGCTGACAGCCCGCAAGAGGCAGTTAGTGCCCAGAAGATATGCGAAAATCAGGACTTACCCAAGAAATATGTTGAGAGATTGCTCAGCAACCTTAAAGCTGCCGGTTTAGTAAGCAGTAGTGCCGGCGCACGTGGCGGATATGCGCTTGCCAAAGAGGCGAGCGAGATCACGCTGCAGCATGTCTTGATGGCAGTGGCAGATGATTCTTTGAATCCCTCCTGCAATGCTTCGTTGCAACGTTTTTGCCCCGCTGGCAAGTGTGCCTTAAGCAGCTTTTTTTCGGAATTGGGCGGCAAGGTTCAAGAGCTTTTGTCCGGCTACACGCTGGAAACTATTTATAAATCATGGAAAGGAAGTACCGATGAAACACGGAAGAATATATCTAGATAATTGCGTAACCACCCAACCCGCACCGGAAGTATTACAGGCGATGCAGCCTTACTTTGAAGAGAAATTCTGGGTTCCGGGCAGCTTTATCTCCACGGGTGAAACTATAAACGATGCCATAGAGGTTTTTGCCAATACCGTAGCTAGTGCTATCTGGGCAAAGCCCTCAGAAATCCATTTCTGTTCCGGTGGCACCCTTGCCAATAACATGGCGATAAAGGGTTTGGCTGCTGCGTATGGCAAAACGGGAAACCATGTGATCGTATCGGTGGTGGATTATCCCGATCTGTTGACCAATGCCGCCTACCTGGAAAAGCACGGCATGGAAGTAACTTATTTAAGCGCGGATGCACAAGGCTTTGTGAATTTAGCCGAGCTGAAAAACGCCATTCGTAAGGATACCTTCCTGTTTATGACAACTGCCGTTAATCACGTGGTGGGGACTATTCAACCCTTGGCAGAGATCAAGGCAATTCTAGACGCTGCGGATCATAAGATATACTTCCATGTGGATGCAGGACAGGCTTTTGGCAAGATTCCCCTGGACGTGAAAGAGCTTGGCATAGATACCATGGCGATCAGTGCTCATAAAATCCACGGGCCTCAGGGCATCGGTGCGCTGTATCAAAACACCGGAGTTAAACTGGGACAGACTATTCATGGTGTTAAGCGCGTGGATAACCTGCAGACCGGAGGCTTGAACATTGCCCTCATCGCAGGATTTGCCAAAGCCGTGGAGCTTGCCTTTACAGATTTTGCTGCCACCACCAAACATTTAAGAGAAATATCGGATTACCTGCTTAGTTCTCTGGAGAACAAAATCCCGGAAA
Organism: Bacteroidales bacterium; assembly: GCA_023230285.1. Taxonomy (GTDB): domain Bacteria; phylum Bacteroidota; class Bacteroidia; order Bacteroidales; family BM520; genus RGIG7150. Next base: position 2,261 of record JALNXP010000167.1, read on the forward strand.
TAGAGCTTAATGGACCGCGCGGAGCCAAACGTGCCCCGCATAATATCAACGTTTCCATTGCCTATATCGAAGGTGAAGCCATTACCATGATGCTGGATGCTAAAGGGATAACCGTTGCCACTGGAAGTGCTTGCGCTTCGCAGGGATTGAAGGCAAACTACGTGCTTATGGCGATGGGTAAAAACCATGTGCAAGCCCACGGCTCCATGAAGTTTACCGTCAGCAAATTCACCACTAAAGCACAAATTGACGAAGTAGTGACAGAACTTGCCGAAATTTCAAAAGAATTAAGAGCCCGCAGCCCGCTTTACAGCGCAACACACAAGGAGAAATAAATGCAATATTCACAAAAGGTTTTAGACCACTTTATGCACCCTCACAACGTTGGTAAGATGGAGAATCCCGATGCGGTCGCCACCGAAGGCAGCCCCGCTTGTGGAGATCAGGTAACCGTATATCTGAAAGTGGATGAAGACAAGCACATCATCGAAGACATCAGCTTTCTTTCCTACGGCTGTGCTTCCAATATTGCCACGGCGTCAATAATCACCGATTTGGCAAAGGGCAAGAGCCTGGACGAAGCCAAAAAGATAAGCTGGCGTGATGCCATGGAAGCTTTGGATGGCTTGCCTCCCGTGAAGGTGCATTGCAGTGTTTTAGCTGCGGACACCCTGCAAACCGCGATCTCGAATTATGAGATTGCCCACGGACTGAAGGAAGTGCCCAACTTTAGCAAAGATACCATCGTGGCAGAACTGAAGAAGATAATCTATCCCCAAGTGGGAGAGGATATCGTTAGCCTCAAAATGGTGAAATATGTAGGCTTTGCCGATGGCGAAGTGCTGATCGACATGAATATGATGAATTTTGACCAATGGCGCGAAAACGTGGCAGAGGAAATTAGAGAGCACTTGGAGAAGTATCCCGAAGTGAAAAACATCAAGATAAACTTCCCCTAAGTGATTTTGGCTTATAAAGCAACGACTGTAACTGGCTTGTCTTGGAGTTCAAAGTGCTTTCTCTAACTATATATGTAATTCTATCTTGAGAGCACTTTGGACTTCAAAATTCACTTATTTCCACATCGCTGCTTTAGGGGCTAAAAAAGAAAAAGCTGCAATTTTCGGTATCTGTTTTAACTCTCAATTACGCTGTGTGAGAGTTTTCTGGCCTATTACAAAACTCGTCGCAGTGTAATTGTAAGTCAAACATCGGTGTAACAGCACTCGCCTCGAGTGCTAACAGCCGAGGCGGCTTGTCAAGTCCTGATATAGGTTGACTGATTTTGAGAGGTGATTGGTTTCATTTTTATGTTTAGCGCTACACCCCTACTACACAAAATGCCTCCGAATCTCATTTTTAAGATAGAGTGTTTTTTGCTGATAATCAGGGGCAGCATCCGTATCTCCCATCAAAGAACGGTACATCAATGTAGGTGTTTTGAATCCCAAACTTGTATGTAGCCTGACATTATTATAGAGAGTGATGGCTTGATGGGTTAACTTTGTAGCTGCTGTCAAGTTCGGAATGATATCTCCTAGCCCGAATTCCTGCTTGAGGATACCGTTTACTCTCTCTGCAACAGCGTTGTCATAGCAATGATTGGGACCTGTCATGCTTATCTGAGCGTTGTTTTTACGCAATAACTCAAGATAGTTTTTAGAGCAGTACTGAACTCCATGATCGGAGTGGTGTATGAACCCAGCATCAGGATTGGAAAGGTCACAAGCCATTTGGAGAGCTTCGATGGCACCTTCACTGGCAAGCGAGTTCTTTAGCGCATAACCAATAATCTTGCGACTGGCATAGTCTGTTACCAGGAATAGATAATGATACTTCCGATCAGGCAACTGAAGGTAGGTGATATCACTTACCCATACCTGATTGACTGCTGTTATTCTCTTGCCCTTCAACAGATTGGGATAACTTGGCAAGTTGTGTTTACTATAAGTTGTTTGGTGAAAGTACTTGGGAGGTTTTACTAACATCTTGTTTTCTCCCAGCAACTTTAGCAGCATATCTCTGCCAACATTAATCGGTAAACCATAGCCAGGGTCAGCCAGCATTATTTTAAGCTTCCTTACACCTGTGTGCGGCAGTATACATCGTAATTGCTTAACTCTTTGCAAGATGATCCTCTCGTAACTCATCTTCTTCTCAATGGCTGCTTGTCTTTTGTAGCGGGCTTGCTTTGAGATACCGAAGATTCTGCAATATCTTTCGTAACTGAATCTCCCTCTTCGGGATACAGTAATTTCCTTGCATCGGCTAAGGCTTGGTTCCAAGGCTTTTTTTTTACCGGAATACCCAAGTCTATCTCTATCGCATCAACCATGCATTTCCAAGCAATGGCACGGGTTTCAGCCTCTTCGAGCTGCTTCTTCAACAAAGCCATATCTCGCCTTAAAGTAATCAGTTCAATCTCTTCTTTACTAGTCATAATATATACCTGCGTCCCTTTGTTCTTGTACATTCCATACTGAGATATCCATTTGTAGATCGAATTCGTACTACAAATACCGTAAAACCTGCAGGCTTGGCTAATCGTCATTACGCCGGTTTCTATCTCTTCCACCAGCCTGCGTTTAAACTCTTCGCTATATCGTACTTGAGAGTTGCCTCGTTTCATTGTCATTCTCCTTATCCAATGATTTTGAGTCAACCTATTTTAGGACGGGTCACAAATCATCTCGCCAGCAAGCATTGCCCTATCATTGCCCACCCATTGCCCTTAATATGGGCATTGAGTGGGCAATGATAGGGATGATATAGTCGGTGGGGTGGCAAATTCTTGCTTTGCCACAGCCGTATCGGAACTCGGCTACTCAGCGTAAGTAATAAGAGCATCAAAGAGGCTCTTATTACTTAACAGCTTTGTTACTTGTTGTTTATCGTGTCTTTTTCTATTTCATCAGCATGGCTTTGCGAACGGACACCTTGCCACCGGATTCCAAACGGAAGAAGTAGATACCAGAGCTTACACCTCTGTTGTTTTTGTCTCTGCCATCCCAGATTATTTTATGGTAGCCTGAGGCAAGTTCACCATGCACAATATCTTTCACCTTCTGCCCTTTTATATTATAAACACTCAGCTTGGTAATGCAGGTTGTGGGAATGCTGAAGGCGATTGTAGTACTTGGGTTGAAGGGATTGGGGTAGTTTGTGGCAATAAATGGAACAGAAGGGATAGGGATTTCTTCTGTTGCAGGTTGCTTATCCAATAATGCATATAGCTGCTCCCAATGCTCTTCATGTTTGGTGTTGAATACTTGCAGATTGGGGTACACATATTGCTGATACTTAGTAACAGCAGGTCGCTTGGAATCATCCATATCTACGAATTGCAGCACAATCTCTAGATCCATTAC
>JALNXP010000282.1 GCA_023230285.1 Bacteroidales bacterium
GTGGAGCGTAATTTTGTAATATCAGCTTCCGTAAAATACTGATACTTATCACGAATTTCGATTGGCATTTCTATAAACTCTATGCAGGGCTTCATTTCCAAGGCAGCAAAAACAGCAATGCCCAAATCCAAAAATGTCCTTGCTTTTGAAGTGCCGACATTATAAATGCCGCTTTGCGGTTTGTTTTCGTACAAAAAGAAGATGACATCTAACACATCTTCTACAAATACAAAATCGCGCAACTGATGTCCATCGGCGAAATCTTTTCTGTAAGATTTAAAAAGTCCGAGTTTCCCCGAAGTAAGTATTTGATTATAAGCATGATATACTACGGAAGCCATTTTATGCTTATGATTTTCATGCGGACCGTAGACATTAAAAAATTTCAATCCATACCAAAAAGGAGGTTTATCTTCTTGCTGCAAACACCATTTATCAAACTCATTTTTTGAAACACCATAAGGATTTAGAGGTTTCAATTCATAAATCAAAACATCATTCAAATCGGAATACCCCAAACTGCCATCGCCATAAGTTGCTGCTGATGAAGCGTATATCAATGGAATATTGTACTTGGAACATTTTTTCCACACGGTTTTGGTATAATCAGTATTATCTGTTTTCAAAAGTTCTTCATTAAACTCTGTAGTAGCACTAATAGCTCCAAGATGAACTATCAATTTTACTCTCTCCTGATTATCATCTAACCAATCAAAAAATACGTTCTTATTTATTCTTTCAGCAATATCACATTCTTGGATGTTTTTTAATTTCTCAGGCTCATCAAACACATCAACAGCGACAACATTATTCAAGCCACAATCATTTAAACGATGAATTAAGCAACTACCTATAAAGCCGCACGCACCGGTGACAACAAAAACGCCATCAATCATATTTTTCATATAACAAAGACTTTATAAATTGCAAAGTTACATTAATTCTATATACAGACAAAAAAAATAGTACTTCAAAAATCTCAAAGATGATTTTTTTAACAAATATAAACCTAATACATTGATTTATAAATAACAATTTTGCACGATTTTTGATTATACCGCAATGACAAAATTAAAATTGATATAATAAATCATAAAAGACGAGTAGATGAAACGTTTATCCTTAATAATAGTACTAAGTATTTTATTTTCAATAAGATGTTTTTCGATAGAAACAGGACCTTGCTCAATTGATGGGACTGTAATAGATTCGAGGACAAAATCGTCCATGGAATATGTAACAGTAGGTATTTGGCAAAGTGGTGAAAGCACGCCGTACACCGGAACAATCACAGACCAGATAGGAGTTTTTAAGATAGACAACTTGCCTACCGGCTCATATACACTTAAAATAACCTTTGTAGGCTACGAGGCTTATGAAACTAATTTTACATTAGAAGCAAATACATTAAAGAAACATTTCGGCAAAATAGAATTAAAAGAGAACGCACAATCGATAGAAGGAGCTGAGATAGTGGCGATTGGCTCACAAATGCGATTTGAAATCGACAAAAAGGTTTTTGATGTTGACCAGAACATAGCCAACACCGGAGGTTCTGCCAGCGAAGTGCTAAGCAACATTCCATCTGTTGAAGTAGATAATGAAGGTGAAATTTCTTTAAGAGGCAGTTCAAATGTGACGATATGGATAAACGGCAAAGCATCGGGGCTTTCTGCAGAAAATCGTGCTCAAATTCTCGAACAACTGCCGGCGGAAAGCATAGAGACTATTGAGATTATCACCAACCCATCGGCAAAATACAGTCCTGAAGGCACAGCCGGTATCATCAACATAGTATTAAAAAAAGACCGTAAAGCCGGATATTACGGAAGCATACAGGCAGGAATAGATACGCAGTTGGGTTACAACGCAAGCGGCAACATCAACTACAACTCAGGCAAATTTGAAGCTTACGCTAATTTTGGCTATAGAAAACGCGTAAGAGAAGGTAGCGAAAGTACATACAGAAACAATACAGACTCCCTTGGAAACATCTTGTCATTTTATAATCAAGATGCAACTACAACAAGAAGCGGTCAGAACCTTTTCGGACGCGCCGGCATCACTTATCATTTTACAGACAAAGACCAAATCAGCTTAGATGCCTTTGGCATGAAAGGCGGAAGAACCGGAGAAACGACAAACATTTATAATACAGATGCAACTTCAGCTTACGACTATAGCGAACGCCTTTCAACCTCCACAAGCAATATGTTAAGTGGAAATCTAATGCTTAGTTACAAGCACGAGTTTGGTAAAGACAACACTCTTGAGGCTTCCGCCTCTTACGATACATGGAATAATGAAGGTAATGAATTTATCAATCAAACATCTTATCTGAAAGAAGTTAACCAATATTCAACTTATCAGAAACAACTTAGTTCAATAGCAAACACTTCTTGGAATTTTCAAGCAGATTACGTAAACAAAATCAATGAAAACAACAAAATCGAAGCCGGGTACAAAGGAACTATCAACAGAGAACACAGTCCGGTGGAAACTTATTCCGGAGCAACTGCCGAAACTGCCATTTTCGACTCTTTAATTTACAACGACTTTTATTATAGACGTGATATTCACGCCCTTTACGGCACTTATGCCGGAAGGATTAACAAATTCGGATACAGTTTAGGTTTGCGCGGCGAATACACCGGCGGCGATTTCAAAACCCTCAGCTATGACGAAAATGTTGATGAAACTGAATGGACAGTATCAGATTATTACAGCCTGTTCCCCAGCGTATTTATAACCTACGAATTACCTAAAAATAACGAAATTCAAATTAATTACACAAGACGTATTTCACGCCCGAGAGGTCATAACCTCAACCCTTTCATTGATATAACCGACACTCTAAATATCTCTTTCGGCAATCCAAGCCTAAAGCCGGAATTTTCTGACGCATTGGAACTCAATTACATCAAAAGCTGGACTGACCATACTCTGTCCGTTTCTATGTATTACCGACACACCAACAACGTAATCCAAAGAATCAGATATAGAGATGGTGACGTAATGAAAAGCACTTTTGAAAACATCTCCGAAAATAGAGATGCCGGTTTGGAAATTGTAGGCAAA
>JALNXP010000320.1 GCA_023230285.1 Bacteroidales bacterium
CTTATTCAAGTTCTTAGACTTAACATCAACTGTCAACGTTTATTACAGTAAATTAAACGGCTTCACTTACTATCCGGAAGGTTTAAGTACGCCCGTTGTCGGTGACGAGGCTGAAGGATTATCGTGGAATGCCAGAATTATAGCAAGTCTGCTGCTACCGCACTCTATGTCGTTACAAATAACAGGCGGTTACAGGTCGCCGCGTATAGTTGCACAAGGTAGTACTAAATCAAGTTACTCCTTAGATGCCGGCTTCCGTAAATCATTCTTCAACAAGACTTTAAACATAAGTATCAACGCACGTGACCTATTAAATTCAATGAAATGGGAGACCTACACTTACGGCGATGGATTTACACAAGAATATGCAGGCAAATTCAACAATAGAACTATCGGCTTAACAGTCACATGGGCTTTCGGCAATATGAAAATGTCTCCTAAAAAAAGACCTGCCGAAGTTCAAACCAACGACAGTGACTCCGACTATGAGGGAGAATAACAGCTTGATATTTATTGAGTTATCTTAAATGTCCAAGCACCTTTACTTTTGACATCATTATATTTTATGGATTCAGTATTTATAATCAACTGACCTTTCTTATACTTCCACGGCAGCTCTTCCTGATTATCCATGAAGATAACTTTAATATTTTTAGAAGGCTTTTCTATATTCAATATAAGTTCATCTTGTGGAAATTCAATAGCAATAGCATATAAATCAGCTTCTTTGGCAGTATAACAAACATACGGCTGTTTACATTTATACTCAACTTTCAGTCCGTGACAGCTTTGTGCCAAGTCACAATACAACATTTCTGTCGGGATAATTTCCTTCTCCTGACTTGCCGACTCCCAATAAAGTTTTATAGACGCCTGATGTGTATTCTCTTTGTACTTAATTTCTATCGGATATAACTTTCCGGCTACGAAATCAAAATAGCCAACTTTTACTTTTGAAGTTGCTGCGTCTTGTGCCATGCCATCGGCTTGTGGCTGAGCATTTTGGTCGTAATTTATTATCATTTTACCATCGATGATTACACTTGCGGCATCATCAGCCTCAACATAAACAGCATATTTTTCAGAAAATTCGGCAGTGACAAAGCCCTGCCAGCAAGCTGTAAAATTATCATAAGCGATAATCGGGTCCGGTGAATTTCTAACCCAATCAAAATCGACTGCGGCATCAATTCTGTCTAAAACCACATTTTTTTCTTCATAAAACTTTGAATACGGGCGAGTTCCATAGATAGCTTCACCGTTGATTTGCAACCAATTACCCAAGTCTGTCAATCGTTCTTGTTGCAGCAGAGGAATTTTCCCGTCAGCAGCCGGACCGACATTCAGGGTCATACCGCCGCCGGCAGCTACAAGTTTTGCAAAATGCCTTATCAACTGTTCGGAGGTGATATAATTTTCCAAAGGCTCGTTTCTATTAAGTGCAAAAGAACGTCCTAAACCTCTACACTCCGCCCACGGTCTGTCGGTTTGTGTAATTCCGGCACTATATTCCGGGGTTCTGAAACCGTAATCAGCGCCGTGTCCCCATCTGTCATTAACAATAGCTTCATAACCAACCAAATTATAATACCATGAAATCAACTCGGCAGCGTGCCATTGCTCGGCTGTATTATACCACTCGCCGTCAACAAAGACCATCGAAGGTTTATACTTGCCTATCAACTCTTTAAATTGAGGTATCATATGTTCTTCAACATATCTGCCAATAGAATCCGGCGGAGACACCATCCAAATATGTAAAGGATTTGTCCACTCCGGCAAAGAATAATAGAAACCCATTTTCATATCTGTTTTCCTGACAGCTTTTGTAAGCTCCTCAACGATATTGCGTTTCGGTCCGCCTTCAACGCTATTCCAATGAGGAGCATGCTTACTGTCCCACAAACAATAGCCATCATGGTGTTTAGTCACCAACAAAACATATTTAGCACCACTTCTCTTAAATAAATCTGCCCACTCATCAGCATTAAACAACTCTGCTTTAAACAGTTTGTCAAAATCACTATATTCAAAATCCTCACCGTAATTTTTTTTCTGAAACGCTACTCGTGAAGAGTCTCCGACCATCAGCCCTCTATAATACCATTCACCATAACTCTCTAATCCACAATAAGATGGTACTGAATATAATCCCCAATGGATAAAAATTCCGAGTTTCGCATCAGAAAACCACTGCGGATATGGTCTGCTTTTTATTGATTCCCAATTCGGTTCAACCGACTGACTAAACATAGTGAAAGAGCTAACTAATAAGATAAACACTAAATATATTTTCTTCATTGATGTTTTTTGTGGCAAAGATATGAAATTTCAAATAAGAAGTGCGAAAAATTGATGTTCTTTTGTGAAGCGTAGCGAAACCAAAGAACATAAATAGGTTTCAAATAGCAATAACAAAAAAAAGAGACTTTATTTTTGATAAAGGCTACTTGAATCTATCATCAACTAAAAAATTTTTATATGTTCAATTTTTAATATTACCTTTGCAACTTAATTGA
>JALNXP010000168.1 GCA_023230285.1 Bacteroidales bacterium
CCGGAGATTTGAAAGATAAGTTAGACCCTTACCTCCGACCACTTTATGATGCTCTTAACGAAATGATACCTTCTCAAAAACTGAAGTCTTATCTCGAAGACGGTACCATAGAAATTGCGCCGTTAGCTTTTATGCGCGGACGAACACTCGGCAACGCCTTCGCTATCTTAGATGAAGCACAAAATGCCACAGATAAACAACTTAAAATGTTCCTCACACGAATGGGCGAAAATTCTAAATTTATAATAACCGGCGATGTTACACAAATAGACCTCCCAAGAAAGTCTTTAAGCGGATTATTTAACGCTACAAAAATCCTCTCAAATATTAAAGGAATAGAGTTTATTACCCTCGATGAACAGGATATCATCCGACATGGCTTGGTTACTAAAATAGTACGCGCTTATGATAAGTTTACGGAAAATTAAGAGTTAAGAGAGCTTATTAAACATTAAACAATTATAAATAATTATGGAAAATATAATCAAAGAAACAAATTACAAATTCGATGGACAAAAGAGTGTCTATCATGGCAAAGTAAGAGATGTGTACAATATTGAAGATAAGTATCTTTTAATGTTGGCAACAGACAGGATTTCTGCTTTTGATGTAGTTTTACCTGAAGGTATTCCTTATAAAGGACAAGTTTTAAATCAGATAGCAGCAATGTCGCTTGATGCGGTAGAAGATATTTTGCCTAATTGGAAGATAGCGACTCCGGATCCGATGGCTACATTCGGTCTGAAGTGCGAGCCTTTTAAAGTGGAGATGGTTATACGCGGCTATCTTGCCGGTCATGCGTGGAGATTGTATGAAAGCGGCGTACGCGGTATGTGCGGCGTAGGCTTACCGGACGGCATGAAAGAAAATCAAAAACTGCCGCACCCTATAATTACTCCGACAACTAAAGCTATACAAGGACATGACATGGATATATCAAAACAAGAGATTATTAACTTGGATATTATGTATAGCACCGACTATGAAAAGTTGGAAAATTATACATATAAACTTTTTGAAAGAGGCTCTCAAATTGCAGATGAAAAAGGTCTGATATTGGTAGATACCAAGTACGAATTTGGTAAACATGACGACCAAATTTATCTGATAGACGAAATTCATACTCCTGATTCTTCCCGCTATTTTTATAAACAAGGATACGAAGAATGTCTCGCTAATAATGCTTCACCTAAACAGCTGTCTAAAGAATTTGTACGCCAGTGGCTGATGAATAATGGCTTTGAAGGCAGACCATGGCAGACTGTCCCAACTATGACTCCGGAGTTCATAAATTCTGTTACTGAAAGATATATAGAACTTTATGAAAATATCACAGGCGAAAAATTTGTTAAGAGAGATACAGATAATTTGAACGCTAAAGTCGAAAATAATATCAGAAAATTCTTAAAAGTGTATTTACAAAGATAAATTTTTTTATATAAAAACTTCTTTTTATTAATAAAATGTTACTTTTGTAAAAAATCAAAAGATTATTATACAATAAAATATTTATCACAAAATAATATATAGTATGAAGTATGGAGATGGATATTCTCTTCAAGAATTGTTGAAGAAAATATTTGGTTTTGACAGTTTTAAAGGTAACCAGGAAGCAATTATCAAGAGCGTTTTGGAAGGGCATGATACGTTTGTTATTATGCCGACCGGAAGCGGAAAGTCGATGTGTTATCAGCTGCCCGGAATTATAAGCGAAGGCACAGCTATAATCATTTCCCCTTTGATAGCTTTGATGAAAAATCAAGTTGATGCCATCAGAAATTTCGGACAAGAGAAGGGTATAGCTCATGTTCTTAATTCTTCTCTTACAAAAATTGAAGTTGCTGAAGTAAAGCAGGATATCATTGATGGTAAAACGAAGTTGCTTTATGTTGCGCCGGAGACATTGACAAAAGATGAAAAAGTAGAGTTCTTTAAAAATATTCCGATATCTTTTTATGCAATAGATGAGGCACACTGTATTTCGGAATGGGGTCATGATTTTCGCCCTGAATATCGTAGAATAAGACCGATAGTTGATGCAATAGGACAAAAAGTGCCTATCATAGCTCTTACGGCTACGGCTACTCCTAAAGTACAACAAGATATTCAGAAAAATCTTGGATTGACAGATGCTAATCTATTTAAAACTTCATTCAATCGTCCTAATTTGTACTACGAAGTTCGTCCTAAAACTAAAGATGTTGTTAAAGAAATTATTAAGTATATTAAAAGTAATCATGGTAAGTCGGGTATAATATATTGTCTGAGTCGTAAAAAAGTTGAGGAAATAGCTGAAATACTTGTAGTTAACGGAATAAAGGCTTTGCCGTATCATGCCGGCTTGGATTCTGCTGTGAGAAAGAAAAATCAGGATATGTTCTTGATGGAAGAAGTGGATATTATTGTCGCTACCATCGCCTTTGGCATGGGAATAGATAAACCGGATGTCCGCTTTGTAATACATTATGATATTCCTAAAAGCCTTGAGGGGTATTATCAGGAGACAGGACGCGCCGGCAGAGATGATGGCGAAGGTAATTGCATAGCCTTTTATTCTTATGACGATATTTTGAAATTAGAGAAGTTTATGAAAGGTAAGTTGGTGGCAGAGAAAGAAATAGCTAATCAATTGCTACAAGAGACCATTGCTTATGCCGAAACTTCTATATGCCGCCGTAAAATGTTGCTTCACTATTTTGGAGAAAATTATGAGCCTGACAATTGCGGCAATTGTGATAATTGCTTGAAACCCAAGGAAACTTATGATGCTCAGGAAGACCTCGTACTCGTTCTCGAAACTGTAAGCGAATTAAAAGGTCAGTTTAAAGATACTCACGTGATTAATATCTTGATGGGCGTTACTAATGCAACAATTAAACAGTGTAAGCACAATAAACTTTCAATGTTTGGTAAAGGTATCGAAGAAAGTGAAAAATATTGGGGTAATGTTATCCGACAGGCTCTTATAAGTGGCTTTATCATTAAAGATATCGATAACTACGGCTTACTGAAAATAAGCGATAAAGGTAACGATTTTCTTGAAGAACCTTATTCGATAACTTTTATCAAAGATGCTTCCGAAGAAGATAGCTCCGATGAATTTGCCGCCGTTGGCGACCATAAATCGAGTTCTTGCGATAAAGTGCTGTTCGCATTGCTTAAAAATTTGAGAAAAGATATCTCTAAAAAAGAAAATTTGCCGCCTTTCGTCATCTTTCAAGACCCTTCTTTGGAAGATATGGCTATACAGTATCCTATTACTATGCAGGAACTTACCAATATAACAGGTGTCGGACAAGGTAAAGCTCTTAAATACGGAAAACCTTTTATCGATTTGATAAAAGTATATGTCGATGATAATGAAATTATCAGACCTAATGACATGGTCGTAAAATCAGTCGTCAATAAATCAGGATTGAAAGTGTATATCATACAAAGCGTTGATAGAAAAATAGACCTCGAAGATATCGCATATACTAAAGGTATTGAAATGGATGAACTCCTGACGGAAATGGAAACTATTGTCGCCTCAGGAACTAAACTCAATATCAATTATTTTATTGATGAAAATATAGATTTGGAACATCAAGAAAGTATTGTCGAGTATTTTAGCGAAGCTACAAGCGACTCTATCGAAGATGCTTTGGTGACACTCGGCGAAAATGAATACACCGAAGAAGAAATCCGCCTGATGCGAATTAAATATATCTCTGAAGTTGGTAATTAAAATTATTAAATAAATATGGAAAATAAAAAGTTGAAAATACTGAGCGTAATCAGTATAGTTATGAGCGGTTGTGCCTTAGTTTTATGGGCACTTTATGTTACTAATTGCCTTAATTGTAATGCTAAAGAAGAAATTGTAGCACCTAAATTTTTAACGGGACAAGACTCAATTCGTCCGCTGCGAGTCGCATACGTTAACTCGGATTCTTTGATGCTTAAATATAAACTCGTTGAAGATATTGTAGATAAAATTACAAAAAGGACAAAGGAATTAGATGCCGATTATAGTAGAAGACAAAAACAGTTTGAATCCGAAGCATCGTATTTCCAAAGTCAGGTTGAAGCAGGCTCTCTGTCAGAAGAAAGTGCTCAGGAATTATATCAAAAGCTGATGAAAAAGCAAGAAGATCTTTTGGCTCTTCAAGATAGCTACTCTAAGGAAATATCTCAACTTGAACTCGAACAGAATACAGCGCTTTATACTAAAGTTATTGACTATCTTAATCTTTACAATAAAGATAATGTGTATTTCGATTATGTGCTTAACCTTTCCGTGTCTAATTCTACATTGCTGAATGTTAATGACTTATATGATATATCAGACATCATAATAAATGGATTAAATGCTGAATACGATAAAGCAAATAAAAAATAATATAAGTAAATTTTTGCTGCCTGCCTGCATTTTTTTGCTGATTACGTTGCCTTTGATTTTGTTACCATCGTGTAAAAATGAGAAGGCAACGGCTTATTATATTCCGGAAGATTCAATGATTAATATCCTTGTCGATTTGCATATAATCGAAGGGATATTAACATTTGAGACGGATAGTATTACGGAAAGAGCTACTAAATATTATCATTGCTATTTTGAAAATAATAAAATCGACACTCAGCGTTATAATGCAAGTTTGAAATATTATTATAAAGACTCAAAACGTATTGACAGCTATGTTAATGAAGCTGTAATCAAACGTCTCTCGATAATAGAGGGTGAGATAGATAGAAAAGCGATGATGTCGTCAGATGTTATCAAATAATGTCTTTTAATTTTACAGGTTGTCTACCAACCTGCTTGCGCCTATTCTGAACAGCTCCGGTTTAAGCCATTCTTCACCAATTACATTTTTTACCAAGTTGATATAAGCACAGGCATCTTCGTAAGTAGAGATGCCTCCGGCAGCTTTAAAGCCTATTCGTTCACCGGTATTTACAAAGTGTCCCTTGATGACTTCAAGCATTATCCTTGAAGCATCTATTGTGGCAGCAGGTGAAATTTTTCCTGTTGAGGTCTTGATGAAGTTTGCACCGTTATTAATGGCAATTTCGGAAGCAAGTTTAATCAACTCCGGCGTTTTTAAAGCTCCTGTCTCCAAAATACATTTTAAGGTGGCATTTCCGCAGGCTTCTTTGATAGCTCTTATTTCTTCCGCTGCTTCCGCCTCTTTTCCTTCAATCAACTTGCCAACAGACAATACCATGTCTATTTCATCAGCACCATTATTAACAGCATATCTTACCTCGGCAACTTTAATATCTATAGGTATTTGTGCTGCCGGAAAGCCACCGGCAACGGAAGCAACTTTTAAGCCGCTTCCCTGTAACTCGTTTTTTGCTGATGAAACAAAGTTTGGATATACGCAAATAGCAGCAACATGCTTGGAAATTCCCTTGCGACAAAGCTGTTGTACTTTGGCTGTCGTGTCGTCTATGCTTAAGGTGGTTAAATCTATGAATTGTAGTATGTTGTTCATTGTCAGTGTGTTAAATTATGCCTTCGCGCAGTATGTCATGAATATGAATAACTCCTAAGTAGTTGCTTTTTTTATCAACTACTAACAGTTGTGTTATGCTGTTT
>JALNXP010000169.1 GCA_023230285.1 Bacteroidales bacterium
TACTCTTTATCGATCATCGCACCGTTAATCATTATTCTTTCTCTGAAGTCCACAAGATGCGGAGATGTATAAAGAGCTGTTTTGTAGCCTGCGTGTTGCAATATTGAAGCTAATATATGAGATATTGAGGTTTTGCCGTTAGTACCGGCGATGTGTATACATTTCAGACCGTTTTGCGGATTACCGAAATGATTACACAAAGCTATGGTGTTGTTTAAATCTTCTTTATAAGCAGCTGCGCCGATTCTGTGATACATTGGCAGTTGCGAATACATATAATTAACACAGTTGGTAAATTTTTCATCAACTGTGTTGGTATTGCTATCTTTTGGGGTAGCGGTAATATTATTATTCATTGATTCTTCTAAAGATATAAGTTATGGTACCTATTTGGATTTCGGAGGCACGTGGGTCCGGTGAGAACTTTGTCTTTTTTGCAGCATTTTCGGCTCTATTCCACAGGTCTTGGTCGGAGATGGTGGTTCCTGCTTTACCTGCGACAGCTTTAATGACGTCTCCTTTTTTATTGACGTGTATTTCTACAACGATTTTACCTTGTTCTTGTGAAGAATATTCAGGTTTTGGCAAAGAAACAGAGGAGCGTCCGTCTAAGCTAAAAGATATTCCGTTGCCACTGCCGCCTAATCCGGAGGGATTATTACTGTTTGGGTTCCCTAAAGAAGATCCGGCAGAGCCTTCGTTACCGGAGGTGCCGCTTGCGTTATTCGATGATTTTTGGGAAGAAGAACCTTTGTACATGGCGTTGGGATTAACAACAGGTTCGGGGTCTGGTTCGGGTTCAGGCTCCTGCACCGGCTCAACAACGGTCTTCTGCTGCTCAACAGGTTTCTCCTTTTCTTCCGGTTTATCAGCTTTTTGCTTCTCTTCAGGCATAAAAACTTCCTCTTCCGACTTTGATGTCAAAACAGATTCTTCCTGCTTTTGTTGCGGCGGCTGTGAAACCTCAGGTATATGATTAGGCTGTTCGTAAAAGAAGTCGTTTGCTTTACCGGCATCATTATTGCCGAGCATCACCTCAACACCTTCTTCGCCGGGTAAAGGCAACGGCGTATGCAAAGCACAAAATACACATGCCAAAATCACAATCACGTGAACTATGACAGTTGAAATTATACCGGCACGCTTGGCATCGTTGTTATTACTATCTGACATGATTATTTTTTGTTTACAAAGGCTTGGTAGCCAAAATTACTTTGTTTTTAGCACCATAATATTCGTTGACATTATTAACAGCATCAATGACGTTTACCAAATATTGAATGTCAACAGTTTTATCTGCTCTGACAACAACAGAAGCATCTGTCTGCCCTGCTAATCTGTCCATTAAACCGGCTTCTAATTGGTCTATCGAAATCAATTTATCTTCAAAATAATAATTGAACTTATCATCAATATATACTGTAACTGTTGCAGGCTTTGCCATCGTTTTGCTGTTAGAACTCGGCAGCAACAATTTTACGGCATTAGGGCTGACCAAGGTTGATGTCAGCATAAAAAAGATGAGCAACAGAAACACCAAATCAGACATTGAAGCGGTGTTAAATTCCACCTTTATTTTATTATTAGTTCTAATCGACATATTATCAAGATATTAAATTATTCTGCAGGTTCATCAAGTACATCCATAAACTCTGTAGACTTAGCTTCGAGCAAAAAGACAACTTTTTCGATTCTGGAAACTATAATATTATAAAAAATATAACCGATGATACCGACAATAAGTCCACCCACAGTAGTAATCATAGCTTGATAAATACCTTCGGATAATGTAGTGATGTCCAAGTTATTACCTGCCATCGACATATTATAAAAAGCTTTCACCATACCTACAACTGTTCCGAGAAAACCTATCATAGGCGAAACGGCAGAAATAGTTGCTAACAGCGGAACATTTTTTTCTAATGACGAAACTTCGATTTTCCCTGCATTTTCAATAGAGGTATTGATGTCGTTTAACGGACGTCCCAACCTGTTAATGCCCTTTTCTATCATGTGTGAAAGCGGAGAATTTGTGTATGAACATAAAGTTTTTGCTTCTGTAAGTTGACCATTTCTGATGTAATTGTTTATTTTATCCATAAAATTATGGTCGCCCTTTGCAGCCCTATTTACCGTTATCAATCTTTCAACAAAAATATAAACAGCAATAACAGACAAGGCAAGAAGCAAATACATTATTACTCCGCCATAGTTAAACAGTTGCCAAAAAGTAGTTGTAATTTCAGTAGGCATCTCCGTACTTAAAGTGTCGACCGGAGCTGGTGCCTGTAAAAGAATTGAGTTGATTAACATAAGTTTAAATATAAAATATCAGGTTTATAAATTGCTTTAATATGCTTTTAAATCAATATGCAAATTTAACATATTTCGATTAAAAACGAGAAAAAAACAATTTTATTGTGAAGCATGTCAATTGTTCTATTATTGTTAATAAATCTACAATATTTCCTGTTGATTGACGTTTGTAAAAAGAAATATTTTTTTAACTTTGTAAAATTTTTAGAAAAGTGGCAAACAAAATACTTAATATTCTGATAATCAACTTCTTAGCTGTTGTGAGTTGCATTGCTCAAACAGGTGGAACCGGAACTTATACGTTTATGTCGTCAACAACTTCGCCTCGTTTGGCAGCCATGGGTGTTGATTTTGCATCATTTTATGATGATGACATAAATCTTGCCTGTGCAAATCCATCATTGATAAATAAAAATATGCACAATGATGCAGCATTGTCGTTTATAGATTATTTTTCGGACATAACAATGGGTTACGCATCATATTCGCGTACTTTTGAGAAAGCCGGCTCATTTGCTGCGACCATGCAATATGCCAATTATGGCTCTTTTCAATATGCAGATGCAACCGGAGAGACCTCAGGAACATTTACAGCAAATGAGTTAGCCGCCGTCATCGGCTGGGGACGTACACTCACCGACCGCTGGAGTATAGGTGCCAACTTTAAAATGATATACTCCGGTCTCGAAACCTATAATTCTTTCGGGCTGGCTGTCGATGTTGCAGGTACTTATCATATAGCAGAGAAAAATTTCGATATGTCGCTGATTGCCAAAAATATAGGTGCCGAGTTAATATCGTATTCTTCAGAAAGAAGCAGTCTCCCGTTTGAAATTCAGTTTGCAATCTCACAGAAATTGGAACATCTGCCTTTCAGATGGATTATTTTGCTTCATGATATGCAGAAGTGGAACTTGCGCTACGATGACCCGACAGATGAAGTCACAACTTTAGACCCTGCTACAGGACTGCCTATCGAAAAAACAGCAGCAGCAAAATTCGGCGACAATCTAATGAGACACGTAACTATCGGCGGCGAATTTACCATCGCCAAAATTATCTATCTTAGATTGGGATATAATTATCAGCGGCAGCAAGAACTTAAACTTGCCGACCTTAGAAGTGCCGCCGGCTTCTCCTTCGGACTGGGCTTGGATATTTATAAATTTGAAATAAGCTACTCACACACAGTATATACAATGGCCGGCGCACCAAATTATATAAGCATAAAAACTAAAATATCCGATTGGATAAAATAATATTTTTGTATACAATTGAATTAAATTAATATTTACTATGATAAACGAGAAATTGATAAATCCTCAAAGCATTGTTGTTGTTGGCGGTTCAAATGAAATCACAAAACCGGGCGGAAAAGCACTTAAAAATTTACTTGATTACGGCTACAAAGGTGAACTGTATGTGGTTAACCCGAAGTTAGATTTAGTGCAAGGCATAAAAGCTTTTCGTAATGTTGAAGATATACCGGAATGTGATTTGGCTATAATAGCAATTGCTGCCAAATTTTGTCCTCATACAGTTGATGTATTGACAAAGAATAAAAAGACTCGCGGCTTTATCATTTTGTCTGCCGGTTTTAGTGAAGAAGATGCTCAAGGAGCTGAATATGAGAGAAATATTGTAAAAATGATAGAAGATGTTGACGGTAGTTTGATAGGTCCTAACTGTATAGGCTACCTCAACGTTAATTATCCGGGTGTTTTCACAACTCCAATACCGACTTTAAGTCCTAATGGTGCTGATTTTATCTCCGGTTCCGGCGCAACAGCTTTGTTTGTGATGGAAACATGTATCTCTATGGGATTGAGTTTCAACAGTATTACTTCGGTAGGGAATAGTCCGCAAATCGGCGTGGAGGAGATGCTCGAATATTTTGACGAAACATACAAAGAAGGTAAAAGTTCAAAAATCAAGATGCTTTATATCGAGAGCATCAAAAAACCTGATAAGTTGTTGAAACATGCACGCAGTCTCATCAGCAAAGGTTGTAAGATAGCAGCTATCAAGTCGGGAAGTTCGGCGGCAGGCAGCCGTGCAGCGACTTCACATACCGGCGCACTCGCCGGCTCTGACACCGCTGTTGACGCACTGTTCCGTAAGGCAGGCATAGTAAGATGCTACGGACGTAACGACCTCGCTACTGTGGCTACCATCTTCAAAAATGGTGAAATGAAAGGTCGCAATATGGCTATCGTCACCCACGCAGGCGGTCCAGGCGTAATGCTTACAGATACATTGTCTAACTACGGCATTAATATACCTCATATAGATTGCCCCGAACTTTTGGCAAAACTTTTCCCCGGCTCATCTGTAGGAAATCCTATAGATTATCTCGTAACCGGTACAGTAGAACACCTGAATACAATCATCGACTATTGCGAAAATAAATTCGACTTTATAGATGGCATGGCTGTGATTTTCGGCAATCCAAAGCTGTTTGAAGTTGAAGGCTTCTTCGACCTTATTGACGAAAAGATGAAGACATGTAAAAAACCTATATACCCTATTTTCCCATCAATAATCAATTCGGCAGAAGAGACCGCAAGATTTGTGGCAAAAGGTCATGTTTATTATCCTGACGAAGTTATCTTCGGAAATGCTTTCGGAAAGGTGATGAACACAAAAGCTGCTCCGATTTCGGATGAAAAAGATTATCATGTTGATATTCCGGCAATTCGCAAGGTTGTTGATAGTGCTGCTAACGGCTACATCTCGCCGAAAGAAATTCAGCAGCTATTAGACGCAGCAGGTATCAAACGTGCCGGAGAAGCTGTCGTTACCACCGCCGATGATGCAGTGAAAGAAGCTATGGCATTAGGTTTGCCGGTTGTTATGAAGGTTGTGGGTCCGATACATAAATCGGATGTCGGCGGCGTTGCTCTCAACGTAAATAATGAACAACGTATCCGCGAAGAATTTAACAGAATGATTAATATAAAAGACACTACAGCTATCTTGATACAGCCAATGCTCTCGGGTATCGAACTCTTTGCCGGAGCTAAATTTGAACCTAAATTCGGACATTTGGTATTATTCGGATTAGGCGGCATCTTTATAGAAGTTCTGAAAGATGTAATCTCCGGATTGGCACCTCTGACAAGCGTTGAAGTTGCAGATATGCTTCCTAAACTGAAGGGCTTTAAAATGCTGCAAGGTGTACGCGGACAAGAAGGTGTCAATATCGACCAATTCGTAGAAACTGTCGTCAGATTGTCGCTGCTCGTTGAATATGCA
>JALNXP010000259.1 GCA_023230285.1 Bacteroidales bacterium
CGTTTTCTACTGTTTCTCGAATTTCTTTAAGTGAATGGTTTAGTTCTTCTCTGTTCGATTTGAAATTATTGTTACTTTCTTCTCTGTTTCTGCTAAATTCATTGCGTATTAAAGTATCTATATTGGTTATAGATGATTCAATATGCAACACTTTGTTGCCTAAATCTTTATCATTTTTAAAATTATTCTTGAAAATTAGTATAATTAAAATGATAAGAGTGAAAATTGAAGTAACCGCTAACAGAATAATATTAATGTCTATTGTTGCTTGCATTTTGTTTGTCTTTTATTGTTGTTTAAAACGATAAAAAGTAATATTTTAATGTGTTTTTTGTAAAATTATATCCGAAATTAAAATAAAAACATCTTCAAATCAGTTAGTTATTAAATATGTTTTTGTTAAATATTTAAAACAAACAGGTAAAAATATTGTTGTGAAAAAATATTTTTTGTATTTTCGCAAGTTAAAAAATTTTGAAAATGTTAAAACACGTTCTTTTATTTTCGTTTTTGTTTTTAAGTTTGTCATTTGTAAATGCTCAAACTTACGTGAATGTAATTTTTGTAGATAATACTGAAACAACATATATGGTAAACAAAGATGGAAAGTTGTATTTTTCTGATAGCGAAGTTTTTATTGAAAGTAGTACCGGCGACATAGTCGCTTTGGCTTTTGATGAAATACGTAAAATGAATTTTGAAGATGCAACAGCCGGTATTGATAGTCAGGAACTGTCAAATTCTTGTATTTTATTCCCTAATCCTGCAAGTGACAATATAGTAATTCATAAAGATGCTAATGATGGTGACTTGTTTGAGATTATGTTTTTTTCGTTAGATGGTAGATTAGTGCTGTCAGGCTATTATCATTATGATGAAACTATTGATATAAGTTCTTTAAAGAAGGGCTTTTATATATTAAAAGCTAATGATTTCACTTTAAAACTTAATAAGATGTAAACGCTTGTGAAGATTATCATCACCTGATGATTTTATTTTACGAGTTACTTTCATTGTTAAATAATAATACCTATGAAAAAAATATCATTGTTTTTGGCTTTAATATTGTCGGTTACAATATCATTGGCACAAGAAAAATTAAATATATATAATTCGGGAAATGTCATTTTTGACAGTTATGTATCTTCGATAGATAGCATTAAGTTTGACGGCAATGTTTCGTTGCTTTATATCCTTGAAAATGAATATCAAATAAAATTTGATGACATAGACAGTATTACATTTGTATACGAAGATCCGATACAACCATCTGATACAGTGTATATTGATTATAAAAGCACCTATGTTGAAGTTACTAATGGCATGCAGAGCAGTGGGGTAGAGGTAGTTGCTATCGGTGCTGATGTAGTTGTGACAGCTAATTCGGGTTTGCAGGATATTGTGTATTATATAACAGGTCAAACCGATGACGGCTCTTTGACTATAGCGAGTGATAAACGTTTTATCTTAACTCTCGCCGGTGTCAGTAT
This sequence comes from Bacteroidales bacterium, assembly GCA_023230285.1. GTDB lineage: Bacteria > Bacteroidota > Bacteroidia > Bacteroidales > BM520 > RGIG7150. Next base: position 1,491 of record JALNXP010000259.1, read on the forward strand.
AACAAATACCGCCGGCGCTGCAATAGATGTTACCATAGATAAAAAAGTTATTGTCAATTTACCTGATAATACTGTCAGCAACCTTGTTGATGGTTCATCCGGAGTGCAGAAAGCAGCTTTCAACAGTAAAGGGCAAATTGTTTTTACAGAAGGGAACGGAACTTTAAATGTTACAGGAAATACCAAACACGGTATAAACAGTGATGATTATATCCGTATTGAATCAGGGAATATTAATATTCTTGGTGCTGTAAATGATGGTTTGCATGCTGATTACTTTGTCATGGAGACCGGTAATGTCAACATTATTTCGTCCGGTGATGGTATTGATGGCAGTACGGGATATATAAATATTAATGGCGGCTATTTGACTATTTTTTCAGTTTCCGATGATGTTGCAGCTATGAAGTGTGACAGTACGATACATATTAATGGTGGAGAAATAGAGATAACAGTAGCCGGCGACCAGTCGAAAGGTATGAAATCCGACATGGGCATTGTCTTCAATGGTGGTTCTACTTCTATAGAGTTAAGCGGAACAGCAGTTCTTGAGGCATCGGGAAGCGGCTACGACCCTTCTTATTGTACAGCGTTGAAATGTGATGCCGCCATTGCTGTCAATGCCGGTTCTCTTACTATTGAAAGTACAAGCAGCTGTTTAGGCGGCAAAGGTATTTCTGCTGATGGGAACGTTACTGTTTCTGGTGGCGAAATTACAATTTCTCTCGCCGGTGATGGCGCAATATATACAAATTCGAGTGGTACGCAAGATTCTTATTCTTCTACTTGTATTAAAAGTGATGCAGATGTTGTGATAGTTGGTGGTACTTTGGAGCTGACAAATTTGGGTACTGCAGGTAAATGTGTTTCTGCTGACGGGAATATGACGATAGGTAATGAAGACGGCACAGGAGCTGTTTTTAACATTACTACCGCCGGTGAGCCGATATTGGTTCCGGTTGGCAGCGGCAGTGGTAAAAATCCTTCGTACTGTACGGCTTTTAAATGTGATAACTCGTTGACAGTCAATGGTGGCGAAATCACAATTAACAGTACAAGTGCATGTAAAGGCGGTAAAGGTTTTTCTTCTGATGGCGACATCGTTATTAATGGCGGCATCATCAATATAACAACTGCCGGCAATGGTGCCACTTATACTAACCCAAGTAATCAAACTGACAGTTATACGGCGGCTTGTATTAAAGCGGATGCTAATCTTTCCATTTTAGGTGGAAATATCACCTGCAGCAGTTCCGGCACCGGCGGCAAGGGCATCAATGTTGATGGTACTCTTGTCATCGGCGTAAGCGGTGCAAGTAATGATGATTTAGTGCTTAACGTTGAAACTACCGGCGAAAGGTTTACCGTCAGCGGCGGTGGCGGAGGTCCCGGTGGCGGCGGCGACTATGCTAACCCGAAAGCAATAAAATCGCAAGGTAATCTTACAATCAATAGTGGAACAATTACTGTTCATTGTGTGCAAAGTAATGAGGGCGGCGAAGGAATAGAAAGTAAAAATACCCTGACTATTAATGGCGGATTGATAGAGGTTACTTCAGTTTATGATGACTGCATAAATGCTTCTTCAAATATAACTATCAATGGAGGTACAATATATTGCTCGTCAGGTAATAATGATGGCGTTGACAGCAATGGGACTTTATTTATAAATGGCGGGCTTACAATTGCTTGCGGTTCGAGAGTCCCTGAAGAAGGCTTCGATTGTGATAATAATACGTTTAAGATAACCGGCGGAATTATTTTGGGTACCGGAGGTGGAACCAGCAGTCCGACTTCGAGCGTTTGCACACAAAGGTCTGCAAAGTACACAGGAACAGCAGGAAATGCAATATGTGTCAAAGATGCAAATAGCAATATTATCTTAACATATCAGATGCCGTCATTTACTGGCGGTGGCAGCGGTCCCGGCGGCGGCAGCAGCAGCATGGTGCTTTTATTCAGTTGCCCCGA
>JALNXP010000170.1 GCA_023230285.1 Bacteroidales bacterium
ACAAATCACCAACATAGGATTGGAACATACTCAATTTTTAGGTGATACAATTCCGAAAATTGCGAAAGAAAAAGCCGGAATAATAAAAGACAACATACCCGTAGTTATCGGCGAAACTCAAGCTGATACCATAGATGTATTTAAAACTGTCGCCATTGCACATCATGCACCAATTTATTTTGCCGACACAACGTTTGAAGTGTCTGATATTCAGCAATCTATAGATAAACTCGAATTTAATGCGATGAATAAAAATACTCTCGTAAAATATCATGTCAACAGTAAGTTAGTCGGACATTATGAAATCAAAAATATATGTACTTCTTTAGTTGCTGTCGAAATTTGTCAATCTCTTGGCATTAACATTCCGTTAGAAGCTATCTATGAAGGACTTAAGACTACTGTTTTGCGCGGTCGCTGGGATATAATCCACAGAGATCCTGTTGTGGTGTGTGACATCGGACACAACGCTCACGGCTTGAAAACCACTCTCGAAATGATAAACCTTGTAAAATATGATAAGCTGCATATCGTTTTTGGTGCCGTCAATGACAAAGATTTGAGTAAAATTGTATATGATTTTCCTAAAGATGCAAAATATTATTTCTGTCAACCGGATTTGCCGAGAGCCATGGATGTTGAAGTGTTGGCAGAGCATTTTGCAACAGCCGGAATTATCGGAAAAAAATTCGTATTCTGTATTGATGCTTTGAAAGATGCGTTGACTTGTGCCGACAAAAATGACTTGATTTATGTTGGTGGCAGCAATTTTGTTGTTGCCGATATTCTGAAAGCAATATAAACATGTGTCCCTTACAGATATGCGACCCCTTTGGGGTCATTGGCAGCTGTGTCATAAATTTCAGGCTATAGATATGTGACCCCTACGGGGTCTTAGCGGAAAACGACTACTTGAATCTACGAAATCCAATAAAAAAAATAAATATCGGCATCATTTAGCTAATTTTAATTATTTTATCTATCTTTGTAGATTAAAATTAGAACTATGAAAGGTATTATTTTAGCAGGTGGCGCAGCCACAAGATTATATCCGTTATCTAAAGCTATTTCAAAACAAATTATGCCGGTTTATGATAAACCGATGATTTATTATCCATTGTCAACATTGATGTTAGCGGGGATAAAAGAAGTTCTCATAATTTCAACACCTCGCGACTTGCCGATGTTTTGCGAGTTGTTTGGTGACGGCTCTCGTTTGGGAATGAGTTTTTCTTATATAGTGCAGCAAGTTCCTAACGGGCTTGCACAGGCTTTTGTACTTGGCGAAAATTTTGTCGGCGATGATACAAGTTGCTTGATATTAGGCGACAACATGTTTTACGGACATCATTTTACGGCATTACTTCGCAGCGCTGTCGAACGTCTGAATGTCGGCGAAAAGGGGGCTACAATATTCGGATATCCTGTTAAAGACCCGCGTGCTTACGGCGTCGTTGAGTTTGACACTAACGGCAAGGTGATAAGCTTGGAAGAGAAGCCGGCAGTGCCAAAATCTAATTATGCGGTGCCAGGATTATATTTCTATGACAACAACGTCTGTAAAAAAGCTAAAAACCTGAAACTGTCTGCTCGCGGTGAATATGAAATTACAGACTTAAACAGATTATATCTCGAAGAACAAACTCTTAACGTGGAGCTGTTTAGCAGAGGCTTCGCATGGTTAGATACCGGCAATTGCGACAGCCTGATAGAAGCCGGCAACTTTGTCCGCACAATACAAAACCGACAAGGCTTTTATATCTCCTGCCTCGAAGAAATAGCTTGGAACAACGGCTGGATAGATGACGATAAATTAATTGCTCTTGGAAAAGAAATGGAAAAAACAGAGTACGGTCAGTATTTGTTGGCTCTATCAAAAAAATAATTTTCCGGCTTCAGGTATTTTACTATAACACATTGATATTGTTTTAATTATATGCAAATTGCGGATATACACGAGGTACTTATGCGATATTGGGGCTATTCTAAATTCAGACCCATGCAGGAAGATATTATCCAATCTGTACTTGATGGGAAAGATACTTTGGCACTTTTACCTACCGGCGGCGGCAAATCACTGTGTTTTCAGGTTCCCGCACTTGCCATGAACGGTGTCTGTTTAGTCATCTCTCCGCTGATAGCTTTGATGAAAGACCAAGTGGAAAATCTGAAAGCAAAAAATATCAAAGCAGAAGCATTGTATTCCGGTAAATCATCTTATGAGCAAGAACTGATAATCAACAATGTATGTTATAATGACGTGAAGTTTTTATATCTTTCTCCCGAAAAGCTGAAAACAGATATTATACTTCTCAATTTAAGTAAGATGAATATCTGCCTAATTGCTGTTGATGAAGCACACTGCATTTCTCAATGGGGTTATGATTTTCGTCCGCCTTACTTAGAAATAGCCGAAATCAGAAAATATTGTCCCAATGTCCCCGTCCTTGCTCTTACAGCTACTGCTACCAAAGATGTTGTCGCCGACATTCAGCAAAAGTTATGCTTTAAATCCGAAAATGTCTTCAAAAAATCTTTTGAAAGAAAAAATATCTCATATATCGTTTATAAAGAAGAAAATAAACTTGGACGTTTGCTCCGAATTTGCAGAAATATCAAAGGGACAGGTATTGTGTATATGAGAAATCGCAGAGGTACAGCAGATATAGCCGGATTTTTGCAAAACAACGGCATCTCGGCAGATTTTTATCATGCCGGTCTTGACAGCGAGACAAGAGAAAGAAAGCAAAATGAATGGAAGTCGGGCAAGACTAAGATCATTGTAGCTACCAATGCCTTCGGTATGGGCATCGACAAGCCGGATGTCCGTTTTGTGGTGCATTTGGATATTCCTGATAACTTAGAGAGCTATTTTCAGGAAGCAGGACGTGGCGGAAGAGACGAAAAGCCAGCCTTCGGAATCTTGCTGTACGATGATAATGACATAACGAATCTGAAAGACAGATTCGAAAAGACCTATCCCGACCTCAGTGTCATCCGCTCAATTTATAACTCTTTGTGCAATTTCTTCAATATTGCTGTCGGCGGTGGCAAAAATCTGTATTTCGATTTTTCTTTAGCAGAGTTTTCCAAAACTTACGGCTTTCAGCCGATAGTAGTATATAATGCGCTTAAGATGCTTGAAAGTCAGGGACTTATTATATTATCTGAAGATTTTAATGTTAGTTCCAAGCTGTTTTTTAAAATTGATAAAGAGGCACTTTATGATTTTCAATTACGAAATCCGAATATTAATCCGCTGATACAGTGCTTAGTACGCACTTACGGCGGGCTTTTCAGCAGCTTCGTAAATATTGATGAAGCCAAAATAGCAAAAACTTTGAATGTAGAAGCGGAAAGGGTAGTGGACGTATTGCAACATCTTGATAGATTGGAAATTGTGGAGTATGTGCCGCGTGCTGTTAAGCCGCGACTTATATTCGTCAGCGAGCGCATTGATGAAAAAAACATCTTTTCATCTGCCGACAATTATTTACAGCGAAAAAATGTAGCAAAGAAAAAGTTAGATTATGTATTAGCCTATATCACAAGCACTTCAAAATGTAGGAGCAGCATGCTGCTGAAATATTTCGATGAAGATAACAATATGCGATGCGGCAATTGCGATTATTGTCGCAAAAGGAACAAACTCGCAGTTGGCAATTACGAATTTGACAAGGTTTTAGAAATCATAAAGCCTGTTTTGCAAGTCAAAAAGTTGACGATAGAAGAAATCTATGCCTTAGTTCCGAATATAGATCAAGAGAAGCTGATAAGTCAGGTTAAGTGGCTGATAGACAACGGCAAGATAGTTGTAGACGAAGACGAGTTGTATAGGTGGGAGGAGAGGTAAAAAGTTCTGCAAGAATATTGATTTTATTTATTTCATGAATTAGTACATATCATTATTTATGTCTATCATGTTCCCTTCTTGCACGTTAAATCTTGTTAATTCTATACCCCCACCGCTCTTGTCTCATTTATTATATATACTTTTGTACCGTTATACTTAAAAAGTATAAAACGAATAATTTTATGTAAAATGAAAACGAAAGAAAAAATCATTGAAGCCGCAGGAAGGCTGTTTGAACGCTTTGGCTTCGATAAAACTTCTATGGACGACATAGCCAAAGCCTCTCATAAAACCAAAGGCTCTCTGTATTATCATTTTAAAGATAAAGATGATGTGGTTCAATCCGTTGTGAATAAAGAAATAAATTCATTAAAAGCGAATTTATTGCCAATACTTACAGATATAAACCTGAATGAACAAGAAAGAGTTGTTAAGTATTTGAGAATTAGAATGGAACTACTGAACAAATCGGGAGCATTGCATCATATTTTGAAAGAAGAATTTCATGAAGCCGATAGTCAGTGTTATTCGGCAAGCTCATTCGATGCTTTTTATCAATGGGAAAGTGAACAGTTTACAGCCTTGATAACCATAGGTAAAAATAATAGTTGCATACCTGATGATGTAAATACTGCCGCTTTCGTGGAAATGCTCATGATGCTTCTGAAAAGTTTGGAAATACCTTTTTTTGTAAAAGAAAAATATGATTATTATGCGCCTACTTTTTGTACTTTATTAGACAAAATAGTCATTTCATTAACCTTATAATTTTATACTTTTAATCGTGATTTGTAAAAATAAATAATTATAATATGAAGAAATTAAATTTTATGTTTTTGCTTATATGCTTTACACTTTGTTCATGCAACAAGAGTGGTGTTAAGCAATTTGTCGGTGACTATACTTTTAAAACCTCCGGCTTTTACACTATTTCAACCCTTACGTCTTCTTTTGATGTCGATATGACAGAAGAAATCGGTCAATTGAAAATTATTGATATAGACGAAGCAGATAGGGTACTCGTAGTCCGCAATACTTTAAACGGCTCTGTTTCTACATGTTATGCAACAATAGAAGATGATAAGATATTTTTTGATGACATGGACGAAAACCACAATGTGAAAGCTTTGTAGTTATCCGGCAACTCAAAAGTCACAACTTCCGCTAAAGGTGTGATTTATGGTGATATAATTGTAATTGATGAAACATATTCGGGAACGTTCTCCGGTACTTTAATAACAGATACGGTATTGACGTTTATAACCGGCACTATAGGCAATTCTGATATTACGACTGTGGCTACGCGAAATGCCGATTAAACTTTGTGTTTTATTTGTATATTTTAATTTGTCAGACTTATGAATACGTACTATAAATTATTTTTGCCATCTTTGATAGTGGCAATTACTTTTTTGAGTTGCAACAGGACACGTGAGACACGTATGCCGGACGAAGTTCCGGTCAAAGTTGTGGTCGCAGAACAAGATACTATACTTACTGAAAATTCCTTTGTTGGTAATATAGAGGCATCATCATTGGTTTTTCTGAGTTTCGGCGTTGGCGGAAATGTTAATCGAATATTTATTGAAGAAGGACAGAAAGTAGCTAAGGGTCAGTTACTTGCAACCTTAGACAGCAGTACAGCTATAAGCTCATACAACTTGGCAAAGGCTCAA
>JALNXP010000171.1 GCA_023230285.1 Bacteroidales bacterium
TAGCATCTTATAAACACATCATAGATTATTTGAAATACAACATGCGTTCACAAATATACGCAAAATCTTTGCCTATGCCTATGACTATTGGTGCTTTAAAACGCTTAGATATGATTAGAACCATGCCTGAATTAAGAGAAAATCTATGGAAGATAGTAAATGCTCTGCAATCGGGATTAAGAGCCAACGGCTTTAATCTTGGCAGAACAAATTCCTGTGTAACTCCGGTATTCTTAAACGGCTCTGTTTCAGAGGCAACCAACTTGGCACTCGAGCTACGCGAACATTACAACATTTTCTGTTCTGTAGTTGTCTATCCTGTAATTCCCAAAGGAGAAATAATATTCCGCTTAATTCCGACAGCAGCACACTCGCTCGAAGATGTCGAATATACCGTCAACGCTTTTAAAGAAGTGAAAGCAAAGTTGGATAGAGGAGAATTTGAGACAGGCAGCATACCTGAATTTCCTAAAGGTGCATCTATTTAATAATCAAAAATATACAATTATTTCATGAAATCATTTAATCATTATTTATTGCTTCTGATTTGTGCCGTTTTATTGGGAGCATGTACTCAAAAATCAGAGTACAATGTTAAAACTGCAACCGATTCAAACGGTTACACATACGAGTATGTAACCAACGATGCTACTCAGTCGAGAGTATACACTTTAGACAACGGACTGACAGTATATTTGTCGAAAAATGATGTAGAGCCACGTCTTTCTACTCTTATCGGCGTTAAAGCCGGTTCTACATCCGAGAATCCTGATGCTACGGGCTTAGCACATTATTTTGAACACATGATGTTTAAAGGTACTTCTCATCTTGGAACTCAGGATTGGGAAAAAGAGAATGCTGTGCTTGCTCAAATATCAGACCTTTTTGAACAGCGTAGAAATTCTACTGACCCTGAAGAACAAAAAGCTCTATACAAAAGGATAGACAGCTTGTCTGTAATTGCTTCAACTTATGCTATTCCGAGCGAATACGACAAATTACTTGCAAGCCTCGGTGCTTCTAGTACCAATGCCGGCACAAGCTACGACATGACCGTTTTCATCAACGAAATACCTTCTAACGAACTCGAAAAATGGATAAAAGTCGAAGCCGACCGCTTCCAGAATATCGTCTTAAGATTATTTCATACCGAATTGGAAACAGTATACGAAGAGTTTAACATGTATCAGGATAGAGACGGTTCCCGCTTTAATCAAGCTATATTTAAGGCATTATTTCCGAACCATCCTTACGGAAGAGAAGTCATAGGTTTACCTGAACATATTAAATTTCCTTCAATGAAGGAGATAGTGAAATTTCATGATACTTATTATGTACCAAATAATATGGCAATAGCTCTTTCCGGCGACCTCGACTTCGATAATACCATCAAACTTATCGACACATATTTCGGCGGCATGGAAAAGAAAGAACTCCCCGAGAGGGCAGCTGTTGTAGAAGCTCCTATCACGGAACCTATAACAGTGGAAGTACTCGGTCCGGAATCAGAAGAAGTGTGCATTGCTTACCGCTTCGAAACTAATGACGAGACCGAACTTATGATGGAAGCCGTAAACAATATCTTATCTAATGATAAATGCGGTCTTGTCGACATCGACCTTAATCAACAACAAAAAGTCTTAAATGCCGGTGCTTTTAACTATTCTCTAAACGATTATTCTCTGCATATTCTGTCAGCTGAACCTCGGGAAGGTCAAACTCTTGAAGAAGCTAGAGATTTACTGTTCCAAGAGATAGAAAAAATTAAAAACGGTGAATTTGAAGATTGGGTATTAGAGGCTTCTATTAACAATTTACGTCTCAGAAGAGTTAGACAAAACGAATATAATATGGCTCGTACCAACAATTTTATGTCTGCTTTTATTGCAAATAAAGATTATGTTGATTTGTTGAAATATGATGAAAATCTCGCCAAAATCACCAAAAAGCAAGTTGTGGAATTTGCTAAAAACAATTATCTGAACAACTATGTCGTTGCATATAAACGCATTGGAGATGCTCCTGACCTCGTCCATGTAGAAAAACCTGATATTTCTTCCATCACCATCAACAGAGATGTACAATCGGAATATTTTAAAGAAATTTCCGACATGCCTTCAGAAGAAATAAAACCCGTTTTTGTTGATTATAAAGATGCTATCAAGAAAGAAAACATCCAAAAAGGTCTTGACTTTTATTATATCAAAAACGTCACTAACGGCATTTTCACACTGTATTACATGGTAGAAGCAGGAAGTACAGCAAGCTTAAGATTACCATTGGCTCTCGACTACATAAAGTTTTTAGGTACAGATGAATATACTCCTGCCGAACTTCAACAGGAGATGTATAAATTGGCTTTAAGCTTTGGTGTACGTGCAGGGAAAGACATGAGCTATATTTATATCTCCGGTCTCGAAGATAAATATGACGAAGCTATTAAATTAGTTGAACATATTATGAATAACGTCAAACCCGACCAAGAAGTTTATGACAACTATATAAGTGGCATATTGAAAAAACGCGATAATGCCAAGTTAGACCCATCTACAATTTTGTGGGATGCAATGCGTAGCTTCGGTACTTATGGCATTGACAACCCGACAAACAACATTCTTTCCGAAGCAGAATTAAAAGCTATTGACCCTAAGGAACTTACAGATATTGTGAAAAATATGTCTGACTACGAACACATTGTATTTTACTACGGTCCTGATGATATGGAAAAAGCTCTTGCTACTGTAAAAGAATATCATAAAGTTGAGGGCGATTTAAAACCTGTTCCGGAAGCCAAAAAATATGTCAAACAAGATGTTACGGAAAACAAAGTCTATATCGTTGATTATAAGATGGTTCAGACTAATCTTCTTATGGTTTCCCGTGGCGACATGTATAATGTTGCAGATGAACCTTATCTTGATGTCTTTGGCGAATATTACGGCGGCGGCTTGTCTTCTATCATTTTCCAAGAAATCAGAGAATCTCGTTCTTTGGCTTATTCTTCTATGGCTGCTATCAGCAAAGCAAGTAAAGCCGGTGAATATAACTCCGTTTTATGCTTCCTTGGAACTCAAACCGACAAATTGAAAACAGCCACAGATGCTTTCTATTCTCTAATGAACGAAATGCCTAAAGCAGAAAAACAGTTTGAACTTTCTAAAGATGCTATCATCAAGAAAATTAATACCGAAAGAATTGTGAAAGACCAAATCTTCTTTAGCTGGTACGACCTCAATAAATATGGTATAGATTACGACATCCGTAAACCTGTATACGAAAAAGTCCAAAATATGACAATCGATGATTTTGAAAACTATTTCAACAATCATGTTGCAGGTAAAAAATATAACTATTTGCTGCTCGCCGACTTAGATAAGTTGAACATGAAACAACTGAAAGCTATAGGCGAAGTGGAAGTGTTAGATTTAGATAAATTATTTGGTTATTAGTATTTAAAATTATGATATCTATTATAGTTGCTATTGCCGAAAAAAATAATGCAATCGGCTATCAAAATCGTCTGCTGTGGAAACTTCCAGAAGACATGAAGCGTTTCAAAACCATCACTACAGGACATACTGTTATCATGGGTCGCAACACCTTTTTGTCACTGCCCAAAGGCGTACTTCCGAACCGCAGAAATGTGGTTATAAGTGACATCGCTGACGAGCATTTTGAAGGTTGCATTATGGCTAAATCTATCGATGAAGCTATCGAAATCACTAAAAATGACGGCGAAGTCTTTATCATGGGAGGAGCATCTATATATAGACAATTCTTCCCCCATGCTTCAAAATTGTATCTGACTTTAGTCGATGATGCACCTGTTGCAGACACTTTCTTTCCAGAAATCGATTTTGAACAGTGGAACGTTTTAGAAGAAGTGCCTTTCATCGCTGATGAAAAGCATCTCCATAATTTTAAATTCGTTACTCTCCAAAAAAAATAAAAATAAAAATCGGGATAGAGCTAAATCATGCTTCTATCCCGATTTTTTATATAATCTAATCATTTAACATATCACACGTAAACACATCATTTTCAAATTAATACGATGAAAATAACATTAATATCTTTAGGCTGCTCTAAAAATACTGTCGACAGCGAAAGACTTGCCGCCATCTTAGCCGATAACGGCTGCACCGTTGAATTTGACTCGTTAGAAAAGAGCGACATCGCCATCATCAACACCTGCGGCTTCATCTTAGATGCCAAAGAAGAGTCTGTAAATACTATTTTAGATTGTATACAGCTAAAATTAGATGGCAGACGCAAGCTGAAACGTGTTTATGTCTTCGGCTGCTTAGTGGTGCTTAATAAACAAGAGCTGCAAGAAGAACTGCCCGAAGTAGACGGCTGGTTCGGGGTAAACAACATCGAAGCTGTGGCTAAGTCTATCGTAAAAGATTGTATTATTGATGATGATTGTGTTTATCGTAAACTTTCGACACCATCGCATTATGCTTACCTGAAAATTGCTGAAGGCTGCAATAAATTCTGTTCTTTTTGCTCCATCCCTTACATAAGAGGAAGGCATGTCTCCCGCACAAAGGAGAGCATACTGCAAGAGGCGCAATATCTTAGAGAACAAGGTGTCAAAGAGCTGATACTCATATCGCAGGACCTCACCTTTTACGGCATGGATTTATATCATTCGCTTGAATTACCATCACTTGTAAGAGAGCTGTCGCAGCTCGGCTTTGAGTGGATAAGACTTCATTATGCGCATCCAAACGAGGTCACAGATGAGATGCTACAGCTATACAACAGTGTACCAAATCTATGCAAATATTTAGACATTCCGCTACAGCATATTTCAACGCCGATACTTAAGTCGATGAAGCGCAACATCGACAAACAAGGCACTATTGACTTGGTGAACAAAATCCGCCGTATTGTGCCTGACATAGCCATCCGGACGGCGTTTATCGTGGGCTATCCGGGTGAGACACAGGAGCAGTTCGAGGAGTTGGCAGGTTTTATCCGAGAGATGAAATTTGACAGGGTAGGGATATTTACTTTTTCGAGCGAAGATAATACCGCGGCAGGTCAGCTGCCTGACGATGTACCTGAAGATATAAAAGTAGAAAGAAAAGAGCAACTTTTAGCAATACAGCAAAGAATATCCTTAGAAAACAACCAAAAGCGTGTTGGCGGCGTGCTGAAAGTCCTCATAGACCGCAAAGAAGGCGACTATTATATTGGTCGCACGGAGTACGACTCGCCGGAAGTCGACGACGAGGTATTAGTACACGCCGATAATAAGATGACGATTGGCGAATTTTATGCGTTGCGCATAGTAGACACCGACGAGTTCGACTTAGTAGCGGAGGTGTAGATGGGACACGGATGAACACGGATATGGGACACGGATGGACACGGATGGACACGGATTGGACTAAGGGACACGGATGAACACGGATATGGGACACGGATGGACACGGATTTTTGGGTTGGGACACGGATATAGACGGATACAACGGATGGACACGGATTTTTGGAG
>JALNXP010000172.1 GCA_023230285.1 Bacteroidales bacterium
TGTGTTTTGTTAGATATAATTGCGGTAAGTCGTGCTTTATATTCTTCAATTGATGAAAGAGTTCCACGTTTGCAGCAAGTTGAGTTTAAAGCTGTTTGCAAAACATCATAATTGATTTCGTTTTTCTTTAGGTTGTATAGCAGATGAATATCATAAAAATCACGAGGACGCGTGTTTGCAATACCTCTGGAAACGATGGTTTCCAACTTTTCTGCAAGAATATTTTCAAGTGGATATGCCTTTATATTGATTAGTTCATCATCAAACACACATTTATATTCATATTTAACTTCTGAAGGGATTATAGAATCACCTGTTGTTACATCTACAGTCATGGGGACAGAAAGTCCATCATACTCTGCTGTTATAAACGCTCTTAATCCCGGATAGTCGTCAGCCTCACGAATATCTTCAAGGCGGTCAAATGTAAACAAAAACTGGTCTGTTTCAACGTGTGTGTTGCAAACATTCCTTAGAATGGATTCAAGATTTCCTTTGTTTAAGTCAAACCCCTTTACTGTAGTATCAATATCCATTGTCGAGCGGTTTTCAATACCTATCAATGAAGAAATGAGAAAGCCTCCCTTAATAATGAAGTTTTCAGCCTCAGGCGATTTTGAAAGGCGATATAAAAATCGTTCAAGACAATATATCTGTAATGCAGCTTGTGCCGTAATTCTTGTTTTTTTTGCTTTAGATTTCATTAAAGCTTTTAACTGCATAGCGTTTTTCGTAATCATGTCAGTACCTCTATATATGAACGGACTTTGTTTTCAACTTTGAAAAGTTTTGCTAATTCCAAGAGTCGTTGTAAATTTCTATTTTTCCATTTTGAATAGGTTTTATAAGCATACGAAATAGTCTGAATGTCACACAAAGCGCGCGGTGTTAGAATTTCACACAATGTCCGTTCGGCAGAATATGTATTAACAAGATGTTTCCCCGGAGACAAAACTTCATTCACTTCAATATCATAAAGATCGTCCTTAATGAATTTAATTATCACGTCCCTTTGTTTTAGTTTTTCTGAGTGATATTTTCCCTTGAATGTCATTGTCCATTGTAATGGTGCGCGTTCTGAGAGATTGTAAAGATAAAGAGCTGTTTCTAATGAAAATATACCGGCTGTATATTCAGATTGCAAATCATAAAGTTCATCATTTAAAATATCTGGTTTCTGATAAATACCTCGTCCGGTGCGCATTAAAACTCCGTCGTCCGTAAGATTTTTTAAATACATCCTGTGAATACCAAGTTGTTCCGCATCTTTTGAAGTTATACGTCCGTTATTTTGAGAAAGATATTCCTTAAGAAACTGTAAGTGTCCGGTTTTGACATTCATACTACCAATATAGTTTAATGGTAGTATAAACGTCAAGTAACATTTATTGCCTTTACAGAGGCATATCCGAAAACAGAGGACTACGAATCGCATATAGACGGCAAGGGGATCGGCTTCACTCTCATCAAGGTCAGGAAAATGAGGGGAATTCAGAACTGGGTGAACACTTACTTACCCAAGAAAAATCCCCAATGGCTTTACTTCCCTGCAGTCCGTCATGGAGGCATTCGGACTAGCAGACATTCATATCAAACTGTTGGAGGCTTGCTGATGAAGAAAACCAAGATGGTCTATTTTACTATACATGCGTGTGTCAACGAAGCAAGAGCAACGGGCCATCTCCCGTCTCCGACAAATAAGGGAAGAGGCTCAGCTTTCTCAATTGGAATTTCTTTTCGCTCCTGTGTATCACAGAATATGATTACATACATCGAAAGTGGGAAAAGGGTGCCGAACCTGAAACTCTCCGCACATCTCAAGAAAGTACACGAAACCTACCAAGCAGGTGAACTTAAAGGATGTAAAAGAGAAAATATGGGGTTGTCAATTGATTTGTGTAATTGATTTCCTATAGGTTTACTCTTCCTTCAAACATTATGGAAAACTGGTTCAGTGCGACACCCCAATTTGGTATTGGCATGGTCCATTTCTCCGAGGCCTTGTTTATCGCAAGGTACATGATCCTGTAGATTGAGTCGTCGGTAGGGAATGCCGCCCGGTTCTTGGTGACCTTTCTCAGTGAGAAGTTCAAGGATTCTATGGCGTTGGTGGTATAGATGGCCTTGCGGATTTCCTTGGGATAGGAGAAGAATCCACACAGATCCCCCCAGTGGCTCTCCCATGGCTTCCTGATCATGGAATACTTGTCATTCCAGGCTTTTCCGAAATCATCGAGGCTCAGCAGGGCCTCCCCCCCCGGTAGAGGCGGCATAAATCTTCTTCAGATCCCTGCAGACAGCCTTCAGATCCTTGTAGGATACAAACTTGGTGCTGTTGCGTACCATATGGACGATGCACAACTGGACCTTGGTCTGGGGGAATACGGCCCTTACCGCATCGGGAAAACCGGCCAGCCCGTCCATGCAGGCGATGAATATGTCATTCACCCCACGGTTCTTCAGGTCGGTGAGGACGCTCATCCAGAACTTGGCTCCTTCACTCTCGCTGAGATAAACCCCCAGGACTTCCTTGCGCCCTTCCATGGTTATCCCCAACGCCATATACAGCGCTTTGTTCTGGTTTTTGCCACCTTCCCTGCTATTCACCCGCAGCACATCAAGATACACGATGGGATAGGCGGGAGACAGCGGCCTGTCCCTCCACCCCCTCACCTCGGTGGGAATGCTGTCGGTAACCCTGCTGACAAGCTCTGCCGACACCTCCACCCCGTACATGTCCTGCAGGTGGGCCTGGATGTCCCGTACGGTCATCCCGTTGGAATACAAGGCAATTATCTGCTCGTTGAAGATCGGCAGCCTCTTCTCATACTTGGGGACAAGCACCGGTGAGAGCTCGCCGTTCCTGTCCCGGGGGATGCTGAGCTCGACCTCCTGGTCTTGGGTCATGACTTTCTTAGTGGAGTAGCCGTTGCGGTTGTTACCGCTTAGATCTCCCAAAGAGGAATGTTTCCGGTACCCGAGATGGTCGTCCATCTCGGCCTCCAGTGCTTTGTTGAGAATCCTTGTCGTCAGAACTTTGACGATACCGCCCTCTCCAAACAATTCATCCTGGCTAACCCCATTAAGGTCCAGTTGGTCGACGATTCCATCGATGGCATCTTTCTCTCGTTTGTTTCTCTTGGCCTTTTGCTACTCCTTCTTTGGCATAGCAGATTCCCATTTACACAAACTATGTTACACCCTCGAAAATATTCCTTAAGCGCCTCTATTTGGGATTTTATCTTGACGCATCATGTGGTAAAGTGCCGTTAGGTTAAGCTTTGTGAGAGCCGTTTTTGCACATCATTTTGTATCGTCTGAAAATGTTTCGCAAATGTAAACATCAGCTAAACCCCAGAGTGGTACGTCAAGGCTAGTATTTCAACAGTATATCATGATGCCCAATATCCAAAAGCATGATTATCACATCACCTTCGTGATAGCAGATAACTTGGATATCCATGTTGACACGGAACTCGAAAAGGTCATCAGTTCCCTGAAGCCGTTTTTTCCTCAGAGACGGATGGAATGGGTTTTCCTCCAAGAGTCTATTTTTACGTTTCACCTGCTTTTTCTCAGTTTCATTAAGCTTCTTGAGATTCTTTATGAATGTCGTGGAACATGACGCTAGATGATTTTCTGGATCTCTTCCTGCCATAGGGTATCTTTCCCAAAAATCCTTGCTGTTATGGTATCCATACAGTATGATACTGCCTTGGAGGAGAAAATCAGCCATGCCTGATCGTGAAGTTCATACCATCAAGGAGCTTATTTTCTATCAATACGCCAAGATTATCGGCAAAATGGCCTTCGGTCCCGAGTCAAAGACCGAAGCCTATGGATTTATCAAGAAGAAATTCCGTGAGTTGCGCGATGATGAGATGAAGTGGTCTGACATCCTCAGAGAAGACAGACAATTCGTAGAGGCCGTTCCAGTCTGCGCCTATTGCGGTTCGTCAGACCGTCTGCAGTGGGAGCATATCGTGCCAAAATCCCTCTGCATCAACGAACGATGCGCTACCTGTGACCATATCCAGGGAATTCACAACCAAATATGGGCCTGCCCTTCCTGCAATGCCAGCAAGGGAACAAAAGGGCTTTATCATTTCATGAAGGACTTGCATCCGAATGTGAAACATCTTTCCGATTGCGTTCCCGTCCTTCTGGAAAAGAAATACCTGAAGACCATCTATTACTGTCACCAATGCAATGGCACACTTGATTGGGACAAGGGAGGAGAGAAACTTACTGTGCTCGACCTTGATTTCCCTTGCCTAGGCAGGTGAACCTTCATTTCATGCAGTTATCCTCTTGTTGGGTCTGAGCCAAATCAGAAGTTCCGTCACTATTCTTTGTTTTTCTTTTTCCGTCCTTAATGTATAAGACTGGAGAAAAACCAGAGGGCGATATTCCTTCTCAGGATTTCTCTTCTTCTGAATCGTCCACTTCGACTTTTTCGGGAAGGACCGAAGCATCGGTTTTGATGGGGATCAGGCGGCGGATGAACGGTTGCACGCCGACGTAGGTTTTCTGGAACTCGTCTTCGCTTTCCTTCAATGCTGCCTGCCATGCCGCACCGAAACCAGGGCTGTTGATGGTCAGTCGGTCGACGGCGAGCTGGTATACTTGGAGCCGAGAGATTTCCTTGCGTCCCGGTTTCTGCGAATAGGTGTTGACGGTGATCCTGAGGTTTTCATTCGCTTTTTTCAGCGACTCATTCTCCGTTTTCAGTTTTGACAGGCCTTCCGCCTCGATGTCCATGCGGTCGGTGACCATCTCTTTGTATTTGTCTTTTTCCGCCTTGAGGGCGAGCAGCTTCTTATGCTGGCTGATGGACATCGCGATGGCGACGACCAGCGCAAGCACGCCGCCCAGTCCGAGGCCGATCAAAAACTCTTTCATGAGGCACCTCTCTGTCCCAAAAGATATCGAAACGAAACGGGAGAGTAAAGGCATCGCCCCCTAGGGCCTTATCGGGCGAAACGGGCGAGCATCGCCTCCTCGCTGTTTTCAATTGCCGGGGGGATTGCGACTTCGTCGGAAAACGCTTGCATATCCTTGAACCCGATACCGGTCAGGAGCACGCAGACTGAGGCGCTCCTGCCAAACCGTTTTTGGCAGTTTTCCCTGTCGTGAACGAATCCAGCCCATGCACACGCCGCGGCGGGTTCGACGAACACGCCGCTTTTTCGGACAAGTTCCAATTGGCCTTTGAAAATTTCCGTATCATCGACTTCGACGCAGTATCCGTCGGATTCTTTCAGATAGCGTACGGCCATTCTTCCGCTCGCCGGATTTTCCACGCTGATCGAATCGGCTTTCGTCGTCGCCCGCGTGATTGCGTCGAACCTGCCGGTACAAAATGCCCTGCTGATGGCATTGGACTGCTTGGATTGGACACAGATCACATGGGGAAGATGGTCCGTCAGGCCGGCGTCCCGCAAGTCAAGGAATCCTTTGACCACTCCCGAATAAATGCATCCGTCGCCCAC
>JALNXP010000173.1 GCA_023230285.1 Bacteroidales bacterium
GGAAACGCCGAAGGGAAAGGGATTGTGGATTAAAGATTCCCCGGGAAGAGAAATCGAATTGCTTTCAGGCATGGCTGTCGCCGGTGCGGACATCATCATGTTTTCTACGGGGAGAGGCGCTCCTCAAGGGTTCCCCGTTGTACCGGTTATGAAAATTTGCGGAAATCCGATCACGTATCAGAAGATGATTCATGACATGGACGTGAATGCCGGATTGATTACGCTTGGCGAGAAATCGGTTGAGGAGATAGGCGAACAAACGCTTGAGATGCTGCTTCGTGTGGCAAGTGGCGAAACAACGAAAGGCGAGTCCATCAAGTACTGTAAATCGATGGACTTCTATATGCTTGGTCCGGTCATTTGACGAATTCGTAATGCCCTTACAAAAGGAGGTTTGGCATGACAACTGATGTCAATATTGTACGGGTTTTTTTAGGGTTGGTGGTAGCGATAGGATTGATTTTCTATCTCTCATCAAAAACAAAGGTCCATGTTTTCATTGCGATGATTCTTGGATCCGTCGTTGCGGGTTTGATTGTTGGATTGCCGGTCAACAAGATTACGGCATCGATTAAATCGGGGTTTGGCGGGACGCTCGGTTCCATCGGCATTATCATCGGTTTGGGCGTCATGATGGGTGCGATTTTCGAAGCAAGTGGAGCCGCCAACAAAATGGCTCTCGTCTTCATTAAGCTCTTGGGAAAAGGGAAAGAAGACATAGCAATGGCCATCACAGGCTTCTTTGTGTCCATTCCTGTATTTTGTGATAGCGCAATGGTGATATTGAGCCCATTGGCAAAATCCCTTTCCCGGAAATCGGGGAGGAGTGTGGTGACGATAGGTTGTGCGCTTGCTGCGGCATTGCTCACTACGCATTCGTTGGTTCCGCCGACGCCGGGCCCCCTCGCAGTCGTCGGATATTTCAATCTTGATCTGGGGAAATTCATTCTTATAGGACTGGCCTATTCGATTCCTATCGCCATCTCCGGTGTGATTTATGCACGCCATGTCGGCAACAAGTCGTTGTTTCGTCTCCCTGACCCTGCAGATCCGGAGAACAAACTTATCGCTCGTCCATATAGTGCCGAAGAGATTAAGCATGAGGAAGAATTGGAAAAGGATAAGACGCTTCCAAGCGCTTTCATGTCGTTCCAACCGATATTCCTTCCTATTATTCTCATCCTGATCAACACCATCATGTCTGCGGCGGGTGTGAAAGGTGCGGTAAAAACTTTCTTCGGATTGATCGGCGATCCCATCGTCGCCGTAATGATCGGTGTGCTCGTCGCCATTTATGGCCTGGCTCAGAATATCGAGCGGAAGAAAGTGGTCGGAATGCTCGACAAGTCCATACAACAGGCGGGTTTGATTATTTTGGTTACTGGCGCCGGAGGCGCTCTTGGTCAGATCCTGAAGGATAGTGGCGCCGGATCCGCACTTGCCAACATTATGGTTCACTCCCATATTCCCGGCATCCTGCTTCCCTTCCTGATGGCATATCTTCTTCGGTTTGTCAGCGGTTCCGCAACCGTCGGGATGCTTACTGCCGGTGCGATGACGGCACCCATCATTCTTGAGATGGGAACGGTTAATCCTTATCTCGCTGCCGTTGCGTGCTGCATCGGTTCCATCGGTGTTACGAATGTTCATGACAGTTACTTCTGGGTCGTGAACAAATGCATCGGTCTCACGGAGATGAAAGACATGTTCAAGAATTGGTTCGGATGTGTCCTTTGCTTGTCCACCACGGGTTTTGTCGTACTTATGGTCTCAAGTATTTTTATTCATTGATACGTTCTTCTCTGTTATCATGAGGGGGTTCCCTTTTTTAAAGAGGAACCCCATTTTTATGAGTCATTCATGCATCGGATCCCTTTGCGTGGATTCGATGCATATCTTTGGAAAGATACATAAAAAACACTAAGGGCTTCCATCTCCTGACGTTGTTCTGGAACAACGGAACGAATAGGTCTCCGTCGAGGGCGTATCGCTCAGTTCGGCGAACGGGGGGCATAACGCACATGCTGAAAGTAACTTGCACCCTGGCATCATCCGCAGGGAATCGATGAAGAAGGCCCCCAACATGTCGTTGATGTGCTTGCGTTGGCAAAGCGGAATGCCATACGAGTCGGACCGGCAACGTCAATTCCACAATGGATTACGACGTAATAGGAAATATCCTCAAACGGGTCTCCCAACCCCGCTGCAAAACTCCCGTAAAAACATTTATGAAACAGAAGCCTACGGGAACGGCCAATTCCTTCACTTTCGATGATTGCTGACAATCTCTCACCTAAACAAATATAATTATTTCTCCATTCCTTTGTTTTATCTGTCGTATAAGAGAGAAGGTCGTCGTTTTAGCCACCAAACCGATACGACGACCTTTTCCCGTTCTCGTTTTCAAGCGAGGATATCAATCGATCATTTTCAGAATATCCCTAACCATTTTGTTGCGAAATTACCGAGAAGATAGAAACTTGTCGACGACTGGGCACTGCAGATCATCCAACAGGTAATCGCCGTATTGACGAAAGCCCCGAGCCAAACGCTTCCGGTCTGGTTGTAGAACTTACGCCCAAGCAATGCAAACAGAGGGACATTGACAAGCATCGGCCACGTTGAAATGAGAGCCATCGAAGGCATAATCCCCACACCTGTTTTCCAATAAGTGAGATAACAGGTTCCGTAACTGATAAAGCAGGCTATGTACAATCCTATGCAGGAAATAACAACCTGTAATGCCGTGTTGCGTCCGTCGCTCATGTCCTTCATTCTTCCCGCATTCACAAAAATGCCGCCGATAAGAAAAGTCGGCAAGATGACGATTGCATACCGTAAGCAAAGCATGAAATTCTGGGGGGGCATATCCTTTACTCCCGTATCCCAGAACCGATAATCCTGATGGAAAAGGTATTTTATTGTCACAAGCGAGTAATACGCGCAGATGAACAGAATGGTGGACAAAAGAAAGTATTTGCCCACAAGAGATGGTTTCGTTATGAAATTAAGGGAACGCAGGATATTGATGTTCTTTTTCTTGTGATTGTACAGGACGAAAATGGTGAGGAGGATTAACGAACCCGCAGCAATCAGCCACATGAAGGTGATATGGATATCTGCGGTGAAATCCATCGACAATAATTTCTTTACCCATAGCGTCTTGAATCCAAGAGCGGGACCGTTTTGAGTGACAAAACGTATTGTAAGGAAAGTAAGCAATACATACACCAAGGAAACCAACCAGAATACAGTACTTTTCTTGCTGACGAAAGGTTCGCAAGTGTCCTGTTTGCATCCGGCGAAATACTTGTTCTTCATAAGGATTCCGGCGAGCGCCACTAAAGCAAAACACATTGAGAGCAACGCCAAGAAGTTAAGAAATTCCCTGAACATGAAATGAATATGGGAAGCAGCAAGAGGGACAGTGACAGGATCGGTCATCTCTCCACGATTATATGATAACACCTGCTCAAAGTACTTAACCATGTGGGATGCCGCATCCTTACTGAAATAATCCCGTGCATGAGAATTAAAAGGCGTAAAAATAATTCGTGTGGAACGATTTTTAAAAGCCTGCTGAAGTGCATGGTTCGTCGCAACGGAAGTGTTCTCTATGGTTCCGAGGACAGTACTTGTGGGCCGTTTCTCACTTGTATAGGTCTTTACCTGATACCATGTGTCTATATTGATTTTTCCTGCGGTTTGGAACCGTTCAAGCATGCTTTCATTTTCAAGATTCTTCTGTCCCACTCCCGCTCTTCCTTCATTGAAAAGAGCAATCTGCCAGCATGCATTGCAGTTCGGTACACGGGTAACCTCATACCCTCCGACACTTACTTTGGTCTCGTTCAACCCCCAGTTTCCTCCCAACACAAGGACTGCATAGACGGTATTGTCCAAATACTTTTTCTTTTCAGCTTTCAGTGCATAGTAATACGGGAGCTGGTCAGATGAGAGACGTTCTTCGGCAAGAGTATCGGCGTCAGAAGATATCTCCTCGTATGAAAACCTTTGACCGAATGTGTCATAGAGAACATTGATCATCAAATCGTTGAGTGTATAGGGACTGCAATCCGCGTCAACTACTGCTGCAACACGTTGTGAACCTTGCGAATGCCCCACAAGAGCTATACGGGTTGTATCTATGTATTGCAAAGTCCTCATGTATTTCAGTGCGTCATAGATACCGCCCGTGGGATCACTTCCGTCTGAAGTTTCCGAAGCTCCCGAGCCATAGGCCGAAACGCTCAATACCACAAACCCCCGACGAGCGAATTCCTCCGCAAGTCCATTTACGGTGCTTTTGGTGCAACTCATTCCATGGGTTACAAGTATTGCGGGTAATTTGTCTTTTGCCGTAACTATCCTCGGTGTATAAAGAGTTGCCTGTATCACGGAACCCCTTGAATCAAACGAGATATCATTTATCTTGATTTTTCCCCAATCGCAAGCGATCATATAAGCGAAAAAACTGCTCAACATAATGATCGTAACCGTGATGACCAAAATCCTTTTGCACCCTTGGACCGTACCAAAAGTCAACATATGTGGTTTTTCAGACATAAAATCTCCTCCCCTTTTGGGGCAATGCGAATCCTTTCATTATCAAAATGATTTTGTTACCTCGTGTAAAAAAGGACGTTGCGCATCTGTTCAAACGGAATCGTAATCTTTCCATAAGACATCCGTTCGAAACAGTTACGTAGTTATCCTTTTATGAGGTCCCCCCCTTGTACTTTTATTCCATGGACTTTGAACGATTCAGAATCCATTGCACCTCCTTTTCCCATTTTTAATCGGAAAATTCCTCCCCTCGACGGCTCCGCAAAACACGTCAGAAAACCATACTCTTCAACGGGATTGTCTTTATTCATAAGAGGCCTTTCTTTCGCCAATCAATCTCGATGAAGCAAGAACTCACCGTCGTCTTGGTTTCTTTCGTTTTTTGTGTTCTTCCAGAGAATTCTCTTTCAGCAGTAATAACGTGTACGTTAACGTAAGTCACAAAAAGGATTTTATACCATTTTTTCATGCTGTCAACCCAAATTTTTTATATTTCGACCGAAGAATGCCGCACTTGAAGGGCGGAACATCGGAGAGTGGGGAAAATTGGGAAAAAAATCCCTGCGCATGAAGAGAGGACTGTCTGTGACATCCATTGTCGTGCAAGGTTGTTGCAAAATTCATGAGGATGTGGGACTTTTCTCAGGAAGTCCGTGGAGAATCCTAATTCCCGATTGGTTTTGTAATTTCATAAATCCTGCAGATATATCTATGTTGTCGACAGTAAAATGCATGGACAACGTAGTGTCGTGCCCTACACTTAAGTTTAAGAAATAAGGGTAGAGGAGCATCATGGATTGGCTTGTTGGCGTAGAGGAAAAGGCAACGGACAAATATCACGGCTTTACCAAGGACGTGCGCCTTCCCTTACCTTGTATTTGCATGAAAGCCGTCTCGAGCCATGCGGCA
>JALNXP010000174.1 GCA_023230285.1 Bacteroidales bacterium
TACATAATCATTATTATTATCTAAAAAATTGATAATAGGCTCAATCCAGCCGGGGGTCACCTCTATATCCGAATTTAACAAAATGAAATACTCTATATCTACAATTTGCTTTAATGCTCTGTTATATCCTTCTGCAAATCCATAGTTTTTATCTAACGGTATCGTGTGTATTTTGGGATAATTAGCTTCTAAAAACGACAACGAATCATCTGTTGAAGCATTGTCGGCAATATATATATCAGCATATTCAATATTATTATCGACCACTGACGGTAAAAACTTCTCCAAAAATTTTTTACCGTTCCAATTTAATATTACAATAGCAACTCTTTTCAATCAATAGAAATTTTAGGTGTATTTATAGATTAATGCGGGTCGTCATAATATTCATCTAAAGGCACGCCCCACATTTCATCATAAGATGTTTCATCATCGGTAATAGGAGCGTTCAAGTATAATTCGTATTGCCATTTAGGATTACTTAATTCGCCAAAAACATCAGAATGTATCAGATTATAATCTTTTGTGGCTGCATCCATAGAAGCAAATACAAAACGTTTGTTTCTTTGACCTGCAATTTCGTAATATTGCCATATTTCATACGGCAGGGTAGAAGGTGAAACTTTGTTCTCATGTATATGATTTGGTGCGCCATATTGTAAATATACACGTCCTCTGTCGGTTTCATACCCATATTTTACCGTATTACCATAAGAACGATTAACTTTAGCAACTTCACGCATGTAGTCATTAAAAGCTTTCTCCGGATTTAATTCGTCTCTTTCACTCCAAAAGTGATAAACAAAATTTTGCAAAAGAGTTACATCTTCAACTTCATTTAAATCATATATAAACATCTTCTCATAATCTGTTGCTTTAGGAGTAAAAGACTTGATAATCATCTTCAAACTGTCAATGCTGTTAAATCTGTAAGCGAAAGAATTGGTAAGATGTAGATTCGCAAGTAATCCTTCGTTGTAGGTGATAGCCGGATTTGAGCGTTGGAAGAATTTTTTAGTTGTAATCATATCCTTACCTTCTTCATTTTTTACTTTAATTACCAACGTGTAATTACCTGATGGTAAAGAAGAAATATTGAATTTACCAAGTGTTGGGAGAACGGATTTTACAGTAGCTTTCTGTATATTTGTATAACCGGTAATAACTTCGTCAGGAAGTTCAAAGTTTTCTATTTGGGTGTAAACAACTATTTTTGAATCCGTAGTAAGGTATTTATCCAAATTATAAATTTCATTATAATAAGTGAGGGTAGTACGGTTTTCAGGATAAAACTTTGTAAAATAAGGAATTAAGTCGTAACCGCTGCGTGTAAGCATACTTTTATTATTGGCTTTATAGCATGTGTCTATCAAACAGATAGTAGATGAACAAATTTCATCATCAGGGAAATTGACACTTGCTTTGACCTTGCCCGTTATATAATTGTCAGGGGCGTTTTTATCTTTAATTAGAATATTTATGGTATAATCGCCATTATCGAGGAACAGACGTTGCTGGTCTAAGATGTTGTATTGATTGATTACAGTATCATTAATAGCCTGACTTTGGATTTCGTATTTATTATATTCGGCGATAGAGTCGTTTTGCATAAACAGCATGGTAACCTGTACAGTAGCTACAAATAGTCCGTCTGAATTTTTCACATGTTGAAGTTGATATTGAGGAATAGACAGATATGTTTCAATGTAAGGTTGTCCGTCATTAGTACAGAAGCAACTGTAATTAAAGTGTACGGTCAGGTCATTGCAAAAGCCGATAAAATTTACAAGTATTAAATAAATTGATAATAAAAAATATTTTTTCATACGTATATAGGTGTTGTAAAGATGAATACTTTTTAAGCTACATTTAAACTGCAAATGTAATAGATTTTTTTTCAAAAAATTTTTTTTTGAAAAAAAATCTCTGAAAAACCTTTATTTAAAAAAAAAGATGTACTTTTGCAGCGGAGAAATGGCAGAGTGGTCGATTGCGGCAGTCTTGAAAACTGTTGTACCGTCAGGTACCGGGGGTTCGAATCCCTCTTTCTCCGCCAAATCGCTCGAAAGCCCTGTAAATACTACTAATTCCAAGGATTTACCAAATTTACCGGGACAAAATCGGGACAGCATTAAAGAACTCCTTTTTTTATTGTTTCCAAAAAAAATAATTTAAGAAAGGAGAAAAAAAATGCCCAAAAACCTCACCGACTTCTACGTTAATTTCAGACCCGCTGAAGTGCATAGCGGCAAGGAAATCTATATCGCTTTTTATGCACTTAATCCATTGACAAACAAACTACAACGTGTTAAGTACAAACAAAATCATCTTGCTAAATCTAAATCATTACGATTAAAATTTGCAAGGCTTATTTGCTTAGAAATTAATAACAAACTACAAAATGGATGGAACCCTTTTGTAGAGACAATGAACTATAAAACATACCGGAAGCTAATTGATGCCATTACATCATTTATCAATATCAAGAAAAAAGAACTGCGACCGGATTCTTTACGCACATACACATCTAACGCTAATAAATTGATAGAATGGTTGCGAAAAAACAATTATCAGAATATAAGTTGTGAGGCTTTTAACAAGAAACATGCTAATGAATTAATGTTTGTAATATCTGAAGATGAACGTATATCAAATAAAACATATAATAATAACTTACTGTTTTACAGGTGTCTATTTAACTTTTTTATTGATAAAGAATATATCAAGGAGAATCCGTTTGAGCGATTCAAAAATAAGCGAATTAATGAAAAGACAAGGATAACCATTCCGCAAGATGTAAGACATAAGATATTACAGTATTTTGTTAACAGCTCTATTCCTGAGTATCTGCATATATGCCAACTGTGTTATAAGTGTTTGATTAGACCGAAGGAAATATTGCAACTTATAGTTGGTGATATTAATTTTGAAGATAATATAATCACTATACCGGCAGCCGTGGCAAAGAATCACAAGGAGCGAATGATCGCTGTGCCGCCGGAAATTATGCAATATTTTTCTACTCTTAAGCATTACAATAAGGATTATAATATTTTTTCTACTGATTATAAGCCCGGAAAGAAGTTGCTGACGACACGCGATACCGGCAGAACGTGGTCGAAGATGCGCGAAGCTCTTAATCTTCCGGTAGAATATCAATTTTACTCTTTGAAAGATACCGGCATAACCGAGCTATTGGAGGCGGGCGTGCCTGCGAAGTTCGTAAAAGAACTTGCAGATCATAGTAGCTTAGCAATGACCGAAAAATACACCCATAAGTCGAGTGCGGAAGAAATTTTGCGGCATAATACGTTGGAGTTCTAACAATCACTCTCAAAAAGAGCGTTCCAACTATCGTCCGGAGGTGTAGTGAGCAGTCCGCCCTTTGCGTAATAAGCGACACTACCAATAATTGAGTTTACCTTTATTCTATTTTGCTCTGTTGCTATAGCATGTACGCCGTTTGGAATCTTATAAACAATACCGTTTATTTTCACTCCATCTATACTGTTTTTGTTTCCACCTGCGCTGATGGCGGACGTTGTCGAGTTATATTCATCCTTTGAACAAATTGTTTTGCCGGTTTTATTGATGATTTGAGCTTTGCCAAACATAGTATGAATAAATACAAGCATACCTGTAGCTGCTAAAGTGCCAGTAAAATATTTAAACAAATTTTCATAACGGAGACACAGTATAAACAATATTACTGTAATTAAGGCTGTAAAATCTGCTATTAAATAGCTGTCTATTTTTTTCATTTAGCATAAATTTGAATGGTTACTTATTTTAACAATCGCTCTCAAAAAGAGCGTTCCAACTATCGTCAGGAGGTGTGGTGAGTAGTCCGCCGCCAATATGATAGATAGCATTGCCAATAATTGAGTTTACCTTTATTCTGTTTTGCTCTGTTGCTATAGCATGTACGCCGTTTGGGATTTTATAAACAATACCGTCTATTTTCACTCCATCTATACAGTTTTTGTTTCCATCTGCGCTGATGGCTGACGTCGTCGAGTTATATTCATCCTTTGAGCAAATCGCTTTTCCTGTTTTATTAATTATTTGAGCTTTGCCGAATTTAGCTTGGATTAGTGCCGATAATACGGAAACGGTCATTGCCGATAAAAAATATTTTGGTGAGTTTTTATAAATAGCACTCACTAAAATTAGTATTATCGTAATTAAAGCCGCAAAATCTGCTATCAAATAGCCGTTTGTTTTTTTCATTTGAATATGTGTTATTTGTGTAAATAACGAAAACAAGCCCGCATTATTTTATGCAGGCTTGTTAAAATGGTAATTCGTCTTGAACTTCGCAACTGAAATAATTATCTGTCACCTGTTGTGTATATAATTTTTCTTCCGGAGTGGTGAATAGTTCATATTTAGCAGCATTGTCGCGAGGTTGGTACTTGTAAACTCGCATGATTTGATTATTTTTTATTTTATTGTTTGTGTTTTTTTGCCATTATTTTATTTTTTGAAATTATGCTCCAATAATAAAATCATCTCCGGTCCCTTGATTTATGTAAAACACATTATTAACGATGTCGTACAGTCCCGGCTTCGTATCAGCTATTCGGTAACATGGAACAAAGTCTCTCGCTAATACATCTTCAGCTGTGTACATCTTGCAACGGTAACGCCGCATTATCGAATGACCTGAGACAGAGCCATTATAATTACGATATGCAAATAGAAATAATGAGCTTCCATCAACAATAGTTCCGTTATATGTAGCTTGTGTTGTAGTTGTACCAAATGAGTTTGTAACAGAATTATTGTCAATAATGGCAGTGTGAACAGCCCTAATGTTGGAAGTTTTGTAAAGCGGGGCGACTATGCTAGAACTACCAGGATATATATAAAGCAAGCTATTACCATAGGAGGTTCTTAATTTGTAATTATATACTGAATATTTCCCAAAAGTAGCTGCAGCTTGGACAGTAGTACTATAAATATATATATCATCGATTATCTTAAAATATTCCTGCGTTACAACTACTCCCGTGTCTATATATTGCGTTCCGCTGCTTTCTATATATTTTACCTGTCGGTATTCTGCCGGCAGCAAAGGTATCGGCGGCTTATAATGTCTTCTACTCATATTATGCTACATCTAAGCCGGCACTGGCGGTTATTATCCATAAAAAATTACTGTCTAAGGCAAATTTAAGGATGCTTACTTCTACGGCTTGCCCTGCTTCAACTTCTATTGCTGTCGTACCGACAACGGTGTCTCTGGAACCGGTGCTATTTGCAATTGTAAAAGTTATTGCTATCGCACCTGTGTTATGCAGCAAAAAATATTGCTCTACATTGGCTGTAATATCTCCTGTAATACTTACCGCCGTAGCACTCTCAATAAAATGATAATACCTTTTTGTTGTGTCGTTAGCCGTGGAGCCGACAATACATACTCCATTTGTTACAACACTATGAGTAAAATTAAAATCATAATCGCACAAAG
>JALNXP010000175.1 GCA_023230285.1 Bacteroidales bacterium
TACAATAACGAAGATGACTATATTTCATTAATTCCAAACTACAAGGCTTATAATCTGAGCGAAGACAGCACCGCATCAGAAATTTTATTTTCACTGCAAAATGATGTGCCGTTTATCATAGTCGGTAAATATGCAGCTTACCAAGCCGCTATTACAAAAGAAGAAATGAATATCATAAAACATAAATTCGGATTTGCCGGCGAATATATCGAAAAAGCTGCTCTATCAGGCTTAAAAAGCTTTGCGATGCGTGACTTCCCAACTTTCAAAAAAATATATAATATTGAAACTGATAATCAAGAAAACATAAATATCGACTCCATAGTTAATAGTAGAACAACTATTTCCAATCCTTATGACCTCTTAACGGTATATGCAATCAAGAATATTGACATCTTCAACTATATCACTATAGGTAAGCATTTGCTAATAGGCAATGATACTGACATTATGCCGATAAAAAATATGACAAAATTTAAAAATGATTTTATCTTCTCCGATTATGAAAAACTCAAAATCAATTAGCCCCATTTTATTTTGTATAATAGCTTTATTATTTTCGTCCGAAATATCTGCACAAGAGACGCAAAAAAGCAAAGGTTACTATTACTTCGAGCCGGCAATAAGCTACGGGCGTTTTGTTCCAACAGTTCCCGAAGACCATTTTTTATGGCAGAAAAGCATTTATAATGTAATTCTAAGTTTTGGAAAGCAGACTACCGGCGAAAAAGCGTGGGAACGCGCTTTCAACTGCCCTGACTACGGATTCGCTATAAAATACGGCTACATGGATTACGAAGCCTTTAATTCCCGATTCGCAATCTATGCATATATCAACGGCAGAATATATGAAAATGAATTTCTCGGCTTCACTTATAAATTAGGCGGCGGATTATCTTGTTGGAATAAAATTTATGATGAAACAACTAATCCCGACAATATTTTCATATCTACTCATCTCAACTGTCACCTCAACATAGATTTAGGCGCATTTTTTAAGATAAGTCCAAAAACAGACATTGTAGGCAACGTTGTCGTCTCACATTCTTCCAACGGCGCACTTAAACTGCCAAACAGAGGCAGTAATGCTCTAACCGGACAATTAGGACTTCGCTATCATTTACAAGACAGACCACTGTTACAAAAAAATATTGATACCGTTTTACAATTTCACCCGAAGAACAGCTTTTACGTAACCGAAGCACCCGGAATACTCGAATCTCACGCCGGTGACGTTACAAAATTCCATTTCGCAAACACCATGCAATTAGGCTATGCCCGCCAATTTAATCGCAAATTCCGCTATGGCGCCGGCTTCGACTTGATGTACAGCACAGAACTCCTGATGAAACTGCCTGAAGAACAAAGACAAGATTATTATAGAGCCTTCAATAGTGCTGTTTACGGCTCTTTTGATGTTCTATACGACAAAGTAATGATACACATAGCATTCGCAAAATATATTTACCGCTCCTTCGACTTTTTTATCCCTGTATACGAAAGATTTGGCGTAAAATATATGTTCGGCAAAGATAATAATCACGCCGTAGGCATCATGATGAAACTGCATTTTGCCTCTATCGACTATATTGAATGGGGCTATACCTATCAATTTGCAAATTGGTACGACAAATAATCGTTGAATCGTTAAATATTAGACAAAAAAAAGACCGGCATCAACGTTGATGCCGGTCTTTTTTTAAAATTTTAAATCGTATATTAATAGAATAAAAATCTATTATCCGTAATTTTAGCATTTTCCTGAATAGTTGCAACAGCTCTACGTGTAACTCTGTTAGCTGTTTGCATTTCGAGACGGCGTTGGTCGGCAGTAAAATCTGTTTTCTCTTCAGGAGAAGATTTTAACTTTTTCACAAAAGCATAAGCAGCCTGTTCACCTTTAACAGCACCAACAATCTGATTTTCAGGAGCAGCAAACATAAAGCCGATAACTTCAGGTTCTGCACCATACTTAGTTAAATTGGAAATATTGCCTGTAACATCCAAACTATCTACTGTTGTTCTTAAAACGCTTGCAAGTTGAGAAATAGATGAAGCATTATTCATAGCTTCTTCTATCTTTTTAGCAGCCATATCCGCTTTTTTATCTCTAAGAACTAAAGGTTTTATAGTAGCAAGAACTTTATCAAATGGTCTGTAACCTTCTTTATTAATAGATTTAACAGCTACTACAATAAGTTTATCTTCCAATTCGTATATTTTTGAAACTTGTCCTTCTTTAGTATCTTCATTGAAAGCCCATTTTACAACCTCACGAGAATTTTCGATAGAACCTAAATTTTGTGCCATCTTATCTGTTCCATCTGCATTCTTAAGGTTATAGCCTTTTTCTGCTGCCATTGTTGAGAATACATCGTAATTTTTACAATTTGCTACAGCAGAACTCATCTGCAAATAAGCATCTGAATATGTTTTGCTGCTTGGAAGTATAGAACGCGTTACAACAGCCAATTTAACTTTCGGCATTTCTGCAGCTTTATCATCAACTTTAATCACGTGATAACCAAAAATAGTCTCTACTACACCAATAGTACCAACTTTGTTTTCAACAACAAAATCATTAAAAGGAACTACCATGGTGCCATCTGTAAACCATCCAAGCTCGCCGTTTTTAGGAGCTGAGCCGGCATCATTAGACATTGAAGTGGCAAGTTCTCCGAATTTGGCAGGAGTTTTCTTGACAACATTTGCAATGCTGTCTGCTGTGGCTTTAGCTTGCTCCTTGGTACGTGTAACATCAGCCGCTGCTGATTGCGCTCCAACGTATGAAATCAAAATATGAGAAGCATTTAAAGAATCATGACGAGTTGCTGCATCCATAACTTTAGCAAATGACAATTTACCGCTTTCTGTAAAAGGTGATACAAAAGTATTTGGCTCTGCTGACATAACTCTTGATGCCATGCTTGGTGTCAAATCAGCTTCCTTCATCCACCTGTCAGAATATGCAACCTCCGACTCTGACGATACAAAAGCCGGAATATTTGTACTGACAAGAAAATCAGCATAAAGATTGTTGATTATTTTTGTTATAGCATCTCTATCTTCCTGTGTCGGCTTAATGTCATATTCTATGTATGCCAAATCCCTTGTCTCTGCTACTTTATAACTCTCTTTATGAGAATTATAATATTTCTGATATTCTGCATCAGAAGCGCTGACTATGGAATCCGGTATGTCTTTATAACGCTGAGCTACCAACTGAACACCATAGTTGGTGTACTTATCATTATGCTCTCTTAACGCCATCGCCTTAGGAGTATATATTCCCTTAGTAATCAAATTATTATATTTACCCTCGGCTGATTCTTGCTTAATCATCTGCTCTATTAAAAGATAATTATTCTTGATGTCTGCACTTATAACCTGCGGATTATTCAAGTTCTGAAGAAAATAATTCAATTGCTCATAATTGACCTTACCTGTCTCAGGGTCACTGAAATTCTGAACAATATACTGATGAGGCTCCGGTCCTCTTACCAAATCATTCAATTCTTCTGTCGAAATAATCACTCCAAGTTTGTCGTATTCGTCATTTAACAAAGTCTGTTTTACCATGTCGTTCCAAACACTCTGTCTAATGCTGAACATCATCTTTGACAATTCGCTTTGGTCTGTATTTGCACTTCTCATTGTTGCTACTTTGTCAACTTCCGAATCAAAATCTTTAGCTAAAATCTTTTCGCCATTAACAATACCAACCGGTGTGTTGCTTAAATCTCTATTCGATTTCTTACTGAAATCGCCAATAATAAAAGCTAACAGAGCCACGCCAATAATAACCATACAAAGTATGGAATGCTTTCTAATTTTTCCTATTGCTGCCATTTTTTTTAATTATTTTATTTCATTTTTTGAGGCTGCAAATTTACAACTAATTGATGAAGTTACAAAGTTTTTACAGAAAAATATCTGTAAAAAAATCTTTGAATTATTCTATACTTTTTTATTACCTTTATATTATATTTGCAAAATGGAAACAATAAGACAACAAAAAATACAAACGCTTGTGCTTCAAGAGATTAGCGACTATGTCAGACTTAAATCGAATTCTTGGACACCTAATACATTACTTACGATAACGAAAGTAAAAATTTCAAAAGACCTCGCTGTCGCAAAAGTTTATATCAGCATTTACGGAGAAACAGATTCTCAAAAAGTGCTTAAAATAATCCAATCTCATACAAAAGAAATACGTTACAACCTCGGATTAAAAGTAGCTAAACAAATGAGAATTATACCTGAACTTACTTTTTTTGAAGACGATTCTTTGGATTATATCGAAAATATCGAAAAGCTGCTTAAAGAAGACAAATAAAGTCAACTTATCATGAACTTCCCTTTATTTGTCGCAACACGATATATTAAATCGAAAAATACTCATAATATAATCAATATAATTTCGTGGATCTCGGCTATCGGCATCGCTGTAACTACCGCAGCTCTGATAGTGGTGCTATCTGTGTTCAACGGCTTCGAAGAACTGATTACAACTATGTACACATCTTTCGACCCCGATTTGAAAATATCTGCAAATAAAGGTAAGTCTTTCTCAACTGCTAATATTGATAGCGATGCCATTATATCCTTACCTTGTGTTGAAAATGTACAGGAAGTCGTTGAAGATAATGCCCTGCTAAAACACGACCAACAGCAAATTGTGGCTACTATAAAAGGTGTCAATAGCAATTATTTTAATTATGAACCTTTAGCATATCGCATAGTTTTGGGCGACACCGAAAGTCTAAAAGCCGGAAATTGCATCGCCGGCTACGGCATCGGATATTACCTTAATTTACAAATGAACAACCTGCCTCAACCGATAAACATTCTCGTTCCAAAAAGAAACAACTCTAATTTGCTTAATCTGCTTAATGCTTTTAATTCTAAAACATTGCCCGTAGCAGGAATATTCTCAATACAACAGGAACTTGACGATAAATACCTTTTCATACCTTTATCTGAAGCAAGAAAATTATTGAACTACGATAATGATAATGTTACCGCATTGGAAATACGACTAAAACCTAATGCCGATTTAAAACAAGCTCAGAAGAAAATTAAAGAAATCGCAGGCGAAGATTTTATAGTAAAAAATCATTTTGAATTACAGGATACCTTATACAAAGTTATGCACTCCGAAAAAGCAGCTGTATTCTTAATACTATGTTTCCTGATTTTAATCTCTGCCTTTAACATAATCGGCTCACTGTCAATGTTAGTGATAAGCAAAGAAAAAGATATTGCTATACTTCACAGCATGGGCTGCCGACTAAAGACTATTAAAAGAATATTTATTAATGAAAGTTTACTGCTCACGCTTTCAGGCGCAATTATAGGTCTGATAATCGGCTCAATATTGTGTATACTTCAGATGACTTTCGGAATAATAAAACTCGGAACTTCAGGCTCCTTCATAATAGACAGCTACCCTGTCCAATT
>JALNXP010000176.1 GCA_023230285.1 Bacteroidales bacterium
ACCAATTTAACCTGTAAATTTTCGACATCAATTGCTTTTTTGAGTTTTATGGTTACTTGTACTTGAACGTCTGTTTTGTATCCGGATAATTTTACAGCTTCAACATACTCAATTTCTGAAAGATCGTATTTCATTAAGATTAACCACGCTTGTGCATCTTTATCCTTTTTCCACTCGTTAAATTTCCTAACTATATCGTCTTCGTTTCTGAAACCATTTTTTGCTGTTTGGGAACCTCGTTGAACTAAATCCATATTATTTTGCTGTAAATAAATTATTCATTGTGTATGTCTTTAATCTTTCTTCTGCAATTTCAACGTATTCATTTGAAATTTCTGAACCAATCCATTTTCGGTTTAATAAATGTGCAATTTTAGCTGTTGTACCACTTCCCATAAAAGGGTCATAAACTAAGTCATTCTCATTTGTCCATGTATTAATTTGGTCTGCAACAAGTTTTTCCGGAAAAATAGCAGGATGATTATATGCAATTTTATCTTTCGTTGAAATTCCACCGCCAATTGAATAAAAGAAAACATTACCAACTTTTTTTTCTGTTGTTCTTTCAACTTTTTCATAATCAAGAGTACCATTTTGTCCTCTATTTTTCATGTTAGCAAGTCCTTGATATTTTGTAGGTTCAGTTATTGGATTAAATGTTTTGGGACTTCCTTTTGAAAAAGCAAACATGTA
The DNA here is from genome assembly GCA_023230285.1 of Bacteroidales bacterium. Classification (GTDB taxonomy): domain Bacteria; phylum Bacteroidota; class Bacteroidia; order Bacteroidales; family BM520; genus RGIG7150. The sequence goes on from JALNXP010000176.1 coordinate 694, forward strand.
TTCAAAATGTTGATGATACCTATTCCCTGTTTGTGGCATTGGATTATTTTTGTAGTAAATCATTGTATCGTGCAGACGAAATCCTATTTCTTTAAAAAACAAAGCCTGCTTAAACGAAGTTCCTGTTTCACTTCCGTCAATTGTGGCATCAGCGACAACCCAAATAATTAGTCCGCCCTGTTTTGTAACGCGAAACAATTCTTTTGCAATTTTCTCAAATTCAAACTGATAACCATTATAATTTCTTATATCGTCATAAGGAGGTGAAGTAATTACAAAGTCCAGATAATTATCAGGCATATTGCCCATTGTAACTAAACAATTCTCGTTGTATATTTTATTAAGTTCCATGTTGCAAATTTAATCAATTTTATTATTAAATGGTCTTTGTCTTTTTAATATGCACATAACGTTTTATTCACGCACCTAAACATACAACATGCGTAAATGAAAATCTTATATGATGCATAAATGAAATGCAAAGATAAAATAAAAATATGAGAAAAACTAATCTGCATTTTTTTCCCCGAAATTGCACAAACTTCAAGTCTCTCACTAAATCAGGAAATAATTAATCAGGAAGTGCGTTTTGATGGCTTTTATGCAATCTGTACCGATTTGGAAGACAACGCATTAGATGTCATCAACACTAATGGGAGACGATGGATTATTGAAGATGGTTTTAAAATTATGAAAACAGAGTTTGAAGCAAGACCGGTGTTTTTGCAAAGGGATGACAGAATTAGGGCTCATTTTTTGACCTGCTTCCTTGCCTTATTGATTTACAAATATCTTGAAAGAAAACTTAATCGCGGCATAAATCATTTTACGCCTGAAAATATAATAAGTGCGCTTATTGATATGAACTTTGTAAGTGTCAGCGGTGAAGGTTATATTCCAACTTACACAAGGACAAATACTACAAACGCTTTGCATGGTACTGTAGGTTTTAGAACAGATATACAGATTGTTACAAAAAAAGAAATGCGGAAAATTCTGTCTTGTGTTAAAAAAAGTTAAACAATAAACATGGAAACAAATTACTACAAAATAGACCATTCGTAATTACTCGTAATCAACTAAATTACTGTTAGTTAGAAAGATTTTGAAACAAAAAAATGTCAAAGATGAGATATTACATAGTTGCAATTAACTCCTCTACAAATTTATGATTTGCATAATGTCCGGGCTTGTATGCTTTGATAAAACCTCTTATCGGCTTGCCCGATAATGATATATCTCCAATGAAATCCAATAATTTGTGATAACCAATTTCGTGTTCGTCTCTTAATCTTGTGTTATTTAATATGCCTTCTTCCGAAATGCTGATTTCATCTTTTATTCCGAAGATTGTACTCAGCTGTCTGACAGTATCTTCCGGTAAAGCTACATTCGCAATTACAATAGCATTATCTAAACTGCCGCCTTTAATCAAGTTGTTTTGATACAGATAAAGTATGTCGCTTAACATTACGAAGGTGCGAGATGATGCTAACATGTTTATATTTGTTTTGTCATCAAATATAACTTGCTGTTTTCCAATAGGATGCGGAAAATCGACTTCGACTTGTATTTTTAGTCCATCGTATGGATATGCTTCTATTTTAGAAGTTCCGTCATCAAAAGTTATATGCTTTTTTATTGTAATGTATTCTTTTTCAGCGTTTTGCTCTATAACACTGCAGTCTTGTTGTTGCATTGCGGCAAGTATCGGCATAGCACTGCCGTCTAAAATAGGTAGCTCCATATTACTGACTTTAATCAGCATGTTGTCTATTCCAAGTATATAGAAAAGCGACATAAAATGCTCTATAGTAGCAACTTCGGCATACTGATTTTTAATAGTCGTATTTCTGTTGAAACTTGAAGTGTTCTCCGAAATAGCTTTTATTTTTGGATGTGGCTCAATATCAGTTCTTTCAAAAACGACACCATGATTAACGTCTGCGGGGCAGCAAATAACTGTACACTCGTTATTAGTATGAAGTCCTCTGCCAGATATTGTAAACAGTTTACTTAGAGTTTTTTGTTTCATTTTCTAATTGTTTCAACTTTTGTGGTAAATTTCTGAAGCAGGCGTAACTACGCATATAATCGGAAAAATTAAACGCCGGTGCGCCCATTATGGTTGCGTTGTCTTTGACATCGTGCATTATGCCGGATTGTGCCACTATCCTCACATTATTTCCTATGGCTATATGGTCGATGATGCCTACTTGTCCGCCTATCATACAATTTTTGCCTATAACAGTTGAACCTGCTATGCCTGTCAATGATGTTATTAGAGTGTTATCGCATATTTCGCAATTATGTGCTATATGTATCAAGTTGTCTAATTTTACTCCATCATGTATGATGGTAGAACCGAGGGTAGCTTTGTCTATAGTACAATTAGCACCTATCTCTATGTCGTTGCCAATCACTACGTTACCGAGTTGTGGCACTTTTATGCTGATGCCGTTTTCCTGAGTAAAGCCAAATCCGTCTGTTCCGATTATTGTCCCTGCGTGAATTATACAGTTGTTGCCGATTTTACAGTTGTCGTAGATTTTCACTCCCGGATAAATAACATTGTTGTCGCCTATCTTAACATTGTTGCCTATATATACTTGCGGGTGAATTTTATTCTGTTTTCCGATGACAACATTCTGCATGATAACAGTCGTTGCACCGATATAGCAATTTTCTCCTATAACAGCTTTATCATCTACAACGGCATGTTCGGATATTCCTACAGGCTCTTTAGGCGTAGTCAACTCTGTGTAAATACGCATCAATTCCACAAATGCTTGATGCGCATCATCAACGGCAATGAGCGTAATGTTATCAACAGGCTCTTTCGGCACTAAATCTTTACATATTATAATGATAGCAGCCTGCGATGTCATTATGTATTTGGTATATTTAGGACTGCCGACAAAGCACAAAGTGTTAGGTAAAGCAGCTTCTATTTTTGAAAATCCGGATATAACAGTCTCCGGATTGCCAATAATTGTTCCATCAATTATTTTGGCTAATTCTTTTGCTGTAAATTGCATAAGGTCAGTATTAGAAAACAAAACCGATATTGATATATAAACCGCTTACGCCGTCATTTTTATCGGCGGCACGTCCGTAGTTGATGGCAACAACAAAATTGTGATTCATAGAGAAATAGAAGCCTGCACCATAACCAATGTGAAGTTTATCGTTTGTACGTTCCGTATCGAAGTAGTCATCTACATTGTAGCCGATGAATGCTTCTTCTTTGGTTGGGTCGTCATCAGCTAAGGACATTTGTTCTATTGCGTAGTTTATTTCGTCTTCTTTCATTGGAACAACAACCGAACCGGCATCTACAAATGGTGCGAGTGTCAGGTAAATGTTTTGTTTGCCAAGAGAAAAGTTGACGAAGCGCCAGCGTAATTCCAATGAGCCGTAAGCTATATGAGAGCCGACTATTCTGTCGCGTAAAATTCCTCTCAAAGATTTTGCGCCGCCCAAGCCGTCAGAGGTTGTAGCTGCGGAGAAAGAGCTAATTATAAACGGTTGAACGTAATATGGAACATCGCCGAATAATTTCCCTTGATAGCCTAAACGGTAGGCAAAGGTTAAATGGTTCTTTATCACCGGAATATATTGACGATGTGTTATTGCGAATAAGCCGTAGCTCATGTTGTCTGAAGCCTTAAACATAGCCGGTGCAACGTTGAACAGTACTTCTGTCCATACGCCTTTGCTTGGATTTGCTTCTATGTCTCTTGTGTCGTAGATGGCTCCGAATTTCAAAAATGTATTTAAACCGCCATCAGCTTCTTTTTCATTGATGATGCCCCATTTGACGTAGTCATCATAAAGTAAATCTACATCAGGTAATTGATTTTCAGGGGCTTTGTTCTTGTTTAAAGCATCTATGTTGACGGTTCCCATCTGAAACCAATAAACGCCTAACCCTGCCAACCATTTGAAGTTCGTTTCTCCTATTTTTTGTTGAAAATCAAGAGTGTATCTTAATAATTTACGTTTTTCACGATAGAACATACGTGATATTTCAGCATTCTCTTTGTCGGAAAAGCTCGAATTAAAAATACTCTTAGCTCCGTTGAAGCCGTAAAAGTCAACAGCACGTTCCGGCAGATAGCTTAAATCGGTAGTAAAACGTATGTCGTTCGGCAACGTGGCTTTGTCATCATAAAACAGCTGAAAAATACCACTGCCCTTAGTTGTATATGAGGCTTCTACTTTAATAGCTTGAAAATAATCCGGATACCTTGAGCCGTCTCCGTAGTTAAAAGTATTGACAAGTGCGCCGTATTTAAAACCTATGTCAGTATCAAAAGCGACTACCGGCAATCCTCCGAAATTCCAGCCTGTTTTAATTTTTTCTTTCTTTGTTATTGTCGTATCCGGAGCATTTGAATATGCTAAAATACTTGTAAATAGTGCTATAACTGTTAGAGTAAAAAATTTTTTCATATATTTTTTCTTTTAGATATAAAACAAATCAGCGTTTTACAATAACAAGACGTTTTATTTATGGCATTTATTGTCACTGTCGTCTTTTAAAAAGTATTATCCACATTTGGAATATCCGCAGTTGGTGCATGTCTCGCACCCATCTTTAAATACTAAGCCGTTGGTATGACAATTAGGACATACGCTGCCGGTAGCTTTGGTCCCGTCAGGAATATAGCGTTTCAATGCTCTTACAACTCCGTTTTTCCATGTGTTGATATGGTCTTGGTCGAAGTTCAGGTTCTGTACAAGTTGTACAACAAATGGAAG
>JALNXP010000178.1 GCA_023230285.1 Bacteroidales bacterium
CTTATCCGGCGGCGATGCTCTTATGGTCAGCGACAGCATGCTAGAATCTATAATTCAACGTTTGAGAGCCATTCCTCATGTAGAAATCATCCGTATAGGCACGCGTACTCCTGTTGTCTGCCCGCAACGTATTACAGATGACTTAGTTAACATGCTCAAGAAATATCACCCCATTTGGCTGAATACTCATTTTAATCATTCAAGAGAGATAACGCCGGAAGCAACAGAAGCTTGTGCAAAACTTGCAAACGCCGGTATTCCGCTTGGAAATCAATCTGTTTTGCTCAGAGGTGTCAACGACTGCACTTCCGTGATGAAAAAACTTGTACAAGACTTGGTTAAAATCAGAGTGAGACCTTATTATATATACCAGTGCGATTTATCGATGGGCTTGGAGCATTTCCGTACCCCTGTATCAAAAGGTATCGAAATTATTGAAAGTTTACGCGGTCATACCTCCGGCTACGCTGTTCCGACTTTCGTTGTTGATGCACCCGGTGGCGGCGGTAAAACTCCTGTCATGCCTTCGTATGTGATATCTCAAAGTCCAAGCAAAGTGGTGCTTAGAAATTTTGAAGGCGTAATCACTACTTATACCGAACCTACTGACTATAAGGACGAATGCCATTGCCCCGATTGTGAAAAAATACACAGCGAAGGCGTCGCAAGTCTGCTCGAAGGACAGAGAATGTCACTCGAACCCGGCATTCTCGCCCGTAAAGAAAGAGCTAAAAAACATTAATATGCGATGCCCTTTATCAATGAAATACTTAAGTATTCTAACTTGTCTATAGTCGGATTGGAAAAAAATACCGGCAAGACAGAATGTTTGAATTATATACTTCGTAATATTCATTGTAAAGGCAAAAAAATTGCTGTCACTTCTGTCGGTATAGACGGTGAAACAATTGACCAAGTGACCCGTACACAAAAACCGGAGATAACTTTGTTTTCGAATATGTTTTTTGTCACTTCCGAAAAGCATTATAGAGAAAAACATGTTACATCCAAAATAATTGATATTCTCGACATATCAACGCCAATAGGACGATTGGTAGTCGCAGAGACTTTAGACCAAGGTAAAGTACAGCTGTCAGGTCCATCAGATACCACTAACTTAAAATCGGTTATCAAGTATTTAAAAAATCTTGATACCGATTTATGTATGGTAGATGGTGCGCTTTCACGACTCAGCCTTGCAGCACCAACAGTTACAGATGCAATGATACTGTCTACCGGTGCAGCTCTGTCGGCAAATATTCCTCAATTAGTGAGATATACTATGTATGTTGTAGACCGTATTAATTTACAACAAGTTAATAATCAATTGCATAACACCTTGTCAAGTATCTCTTCCGGATTGTGGGCTGTACCGGATATGAATAAATCTGATATTGTGCTGCCACTGAATATAGATTCTGTTTTAGCTTTGTCTAAATCGAAAGAAGATATTTTTAGATACGGCAGCAACATATATATACCCGGAATGATCAGCGATAAAGTTTTGCTTATGCTGAAATCACAGAAAAATATTGCCGACATCACACTGATAATCAAAGATTTCACTAAAATATTTGCTCAGCCGGAAACTTATTATGCCTTTATGGCAAAAGGCGGGAAAATTATGGTGGTAGATAAGCCTAATTTAATCGCCATTACGGTTAATCCATGGTCTCCTTCGGGATATTTACTCAATTCCAATGAGCTTATATCGCAGCTACAAGCTAAAACAGACATTCCTGTTTATAATATTAAGGCATAGATGATAATATAATGTGTTATAATTGAAATAAAAAACTATGAATTTAAGAGAGGCTGTCAATAAATTTCCTTTGTTTAAATCATTAATTGATGATTTACAATTAGCATACAATGTTTCAAGAGATATGCTTTATGCTTCTTGTTTTTTATCCGATAAAAAACTTTTGGAAGATGAGTATTATAATGTTTCTGAAATGCTTAAGCTGATAAAAAAAGATTCAAGCATTGCCTCTACCCTACACGTAAAATTATGTAAGCTGCGCGATATTCGCGGCAGTCTCGCTAATCTTAGCAACTACAGAACATTAGATGACATTGAACTCTTTGAAATCAAAAGTTTCAGCATTAATATTGAAGAATTGAGAAAGTTGTGTAAAACACATCGTATAAAAGTTGTCGACATACCGGATTTATCACCGGTGATAAAAACTCTTGACCCTGATAATACTTCAATACCAATGTTTTATGTTTACGACTCCTACTCTTCCGAACTTGCTGCCATCAGAAAAAAAATCAAAAAAGCAAATACCGATGAAGATAAGGAGTTAGCCGAGAATCTGAGATTTGAAGCCGAAAAGCTCGAAGATGAAGTTCGCTTTAAGCTATCAGAAACGTTAAGGGAACATTCTGCAAACATACAAAAGGCTGTATTTGCAATTGCCAATCTTGAAATTTTGTTGGCAAAAGCTGTTCAAGCCTTCGATTTAAACTTATGTTGTCCCACTATCGACGATAACAAAATAGAATACAAACAACTTTTTAATCCTGTAATTGCTGCATCTTTACAAAAAATGTCAAAAAAATTTCAACCGATAGATATTATTTTGTACAAATCGCCATGTTTGATTACAGGAGCTAATATGTCGGGTAAAACAGTTATTTTAAAGACGATAGCACTTGCACAATATCTATCGCAATTCGGATTTTTTGTACCTGCTAAAAGTGCGGAAATTTGCTTGGTTGATGAAATTCTGACAAGTGTAACCGATGACCAAGATGAGCTGAAAGGATTATCATCATTTGCCGCCGAAGTACTGAACGTCAACAACATAATAAAAGCGGTAAAATCGAAGAAAATTATTTTAGCCTTAGTAGATGAGTTAGCAGGCACGACTAATCCAATTGAAGGAACTGCTATCGTCAATGCTTTACTAAAAATATTGGATTTACATTCTACTTGCAGCATAGTCACAACGCATTACAGCGATGTGGATTATCCTGTCAGAAGGTTGAGAGTCAAAGGATTGAGAGAAATTACAGATGGTGTCAAAATCACAAGGTCTAATATTGGAGATTTTATCGACTATTCGCTGATAGAAGTCGACAAGTCGGATGTTCCGCATGAAGCGTTACGCATAATGGAAATTTTAGGCTGTGATGAAGAGTTTCTTTCGTATGCCAAAGAAGCGGAGAAGGACAAGGTTTAGCATAGACAAGATATATGTTACTAATATACATATAATATATGAGCTTATTTTACAAAACACGGATGTAACAAATTATCATTCTAATTAATCCGTTACATCCGTGTAAATAAGTATTCTATGTTCTCTAAACTATTTTTCGAACAGTTTTGTCCAATTTTTATATTCACGTTTTTCCCATACTTTGCTATGATAAGCGTAGCTGGCGATAAGAGGAATCACAGTAGTTGCTTCGGCGTAAACCATTTGTTCATCAGCGATACTTACTTTACCCCAAGAGCAAGCTTCTTTCAGAGTAGAAGAAGAGCAAGCGCCATCTCTTACATCAGCGACAGTAATTTGAACAGCATATTTGTGCATCGGAACTTCGTGACCTAAAACTTCGGCACATACGACAGTATCTTGAGTAAAGTTTTTAGGTACTCCGCCGCCAATCATCATCAAGCCGGTAGTTGGAGCGTGCATCTTAATCATAGTTAATTCCATAAAATCTTTGACGGAGTCAATAGACAGATGTTTATCAGGGTTTGCCCATTGATGTTTTACGAGACCGAAGCCGGCACTGCTGTCGGTAAAAGCCGGACAGAATATTGGAACACCACATTCGTAAGCTGTTTGTATCAAGCTATCTTTTTTGACGGAGTTTTTAACCAACCACTTGCCCATTTCGAGCAAAAATTCTCTTGAAGAGTACGGACGTTTTTCAAGGCTGTCAGCGATAAATTGAATAGTATTATCACAATTTTGCAGTTGTTCTTCATCAATAAAAGTATCATAAATTCTATCTACGTAGAGGTTGCGTAATGTTGTATCGGGAATGTCTGTTCTACCTTTGTAATGTTTAAAACCAATAGCTTCAAAGAAGTCCATATCAATAATAGAGGCACCGGTAGAAACAATAACATCAATCATTTTATTGCGAACCATGTCAACATAAACCTGCATACAACCGGCAGCACTTGTACTTCCGGCGAGAGTTAAAATGTTGGTACTTTCTTTATCGCCCAACATTTTCATGTAAATGTCGGTAGCATTAGCGGTATCACGCGATGTAAACGACATTTTGCGCATAGCATTAATAATTTGAGTTGAATCGATAGCTTTAATGTCGATATGCTCGATAGTTTCTTTCAATAAATCTGATTTTTTCATTTTAAAGATTTGATTTTTAAAGATTTAATTTATTGTTATGTTATAAAAATTTCAATGATAATATTTGATATATTAATTTAGCTGCTAAAAAATTGGAGGCATTAGATTCGGCGAATGGAGCGAGTTCGACTACGTCGAAGCCGATAAGATTTTTTCTTTCCACAAGAGCTTTAGCCAAGTTAATAATATCTCGGTAGCACAAGCCGTCAGGTTCGGGAGTTCCGGTTGCCGGCATAAAAGCGGGGTCTAAAACGTCAAGGTCTATAGTAAGGTACACATTCTCATTAAGTTGAGATATAACCTCTTCTATCCAGTCATTGCCGCCATATTTTATTTCATGCGCATAAAAAATTCTGTAATCATCTATATTATGTTTTTCTTCGATACAAGAGCTACGGATACCAACTTGAGTGCAGCTGCAAAGTTCACGACCGCGTGCCATAACGCAAGCATGGTTATACGCTGAGCCGTTATACTCGTCACGCATATCGGAGTGAGCATCTAACTGCAAAATAGAGATGTTGTCGAAACATTCGGCAGCAGCTTGAAAAGCACCAATGCTCACAGAATGTTCGCCACCTAATACCACCGGAAATTTTCCGTCTTTGAACAAAGACATCATCAACGGTTTAAGTTTGTCTGCAACTTCTTCGGGCAACTTACAGTCGTCAAGAGCTTTTAAAGTATGGATTCCATTCAGATAAACCTCAGAATCTGTCTCAATATCATAAAGTTCCATATTTTCAGAGGCTTCAAGTATAGCGTCCGGACCTTTATCGGCACCTTTACCCCACGTACTTGTCCCATCATAAGGAACAGGGACAACCACTATTTTTGATGATGAATAATTTGTAAAATCATCAGTTAAACCGCCATAATTCATAAGCATATCATTTAAAAAGGCAAATCACCTTCGTCATCGGAAGCCGATGAGAATGTATTGTTATCAAAAACCGATGCCGGCGGAATGTTCATAGGAGCGCTTGTTGCTGCATAAGGTTCAGCTTGCGGCTGAGCGTTACTCTGGTTATTGTTATTAGAAGCCATGTCT
>JALNXP010000179.1 GCA_023230285.1 Bacteroidales bacterium
TTTTAAAGTGTTTATAATCAAGATGTTTATTTGCATATATTGTTTTTCTATTTTTTCTTCTTTTACTTTTTTATGACTAAAAAAGTAACAAAAAAGTCTTCCGCTGCGTCAAAACCACATCAGCCAATGCAGACCCGCCTTGGCTGATTTTGCGTTAAAAAAGATGGAGTTTGTAGCGTCAAAAGCCAAAAGGTGTTTGAGCCGAAGGCGAGTTTCTTTGCAATTTAAAATTGATTTTATCTTCATTTTTTAGAAAAAGTATTAACTTTGCACTGAAATTTAGAATATATAAAATATAATTATCTGTTTATGAACATAACATTTGCTAATGGTAGAGAAAACAAGTGTTATGATATACTTGTTATAGGAATTAATAAACACAATTATAAAAACATTTAAAGTTATGGCAATAAACAGACTAATAGGAAAAGCAGAGGTTCTTGACCCGCTGACTATGTTTCATACAGTTGGCCAAGAACTTGAAAATGTGTTTAAATATCATAAAAAAGATGTTGCTTTATTAGGCATTGAAAATCTTGCCCAAAAAGAAAAGTTAACAAAAGCACAGATTAAAAAAGCTTGCGTGATACTCAATTTTGATACATTTTTTGCTGATTTTTTAGAAAAATATCAGGCAGATTATGCACAAAAGAAAATAGAGTGTAAAGCGAAATATAAAGAAGCTAAAGCCACTTTTAATAAATTGAAGTCTGTTATTCCTTTATTAAGAAATGAGTTTACAGATGGATTTGATATATTAGATGATATTATAGATTTTTTTGGTGTGGATAGTGAGGATGAAATCTTTAATCATATTAGAGAAGTTGCTACGCTATACCGTTCTCAAACACAAACAGAAATAAATGAAGTAAATCTAAGTGCATGGATAAGGCGTGGAGAATTGGATTTTGATAAGGTAAAAGAAAACATGCCACCGTATAATATAATAAAAAAGATTTTCAATCATGGATAGAAACAAAAAGTTGGGAAGAAAAACAAACTTCAACACATTATTTTAAATCTCTTCCTAATGTATTGAAAAAGTTTGGTGTCGGTTTGGTTTTGTTGCCTTATATGCCTAAAACTGTATATGGAGCAGTAAAATGGATAGACGGACATCCTGTTGTTATGATAAGTGATAGAGAACAGGATTTAGCAACTTGCTGGTATACCTTGTTTCATGAATTTGGACATGTGCTGTTTCATGAAAATAAATTGGTAATTGATGGTGTGATAAATGATGGCGAATATAAGGGACAACTTGCGCAAAGAGAACGAGATGCTAATAAATTTGCTAATCACTATCTTTTTAATGGTGATGATTTACGGAAGCATATCTTTAAATTGAAACAAGAAAGTAATTACGAACCTCAATCATTAATTTCAGAGTATTATAACGTTAAGCCTATGTTTGTTGGCTATTGGATGCGAAAAGCTCAATATTATCCCGCTCAGTATCATCGTATACCTATAACATTTTCATAATTAGAATATTGCTTGTTTTCTCTAAAATATTCAAATCGTAGATAAAAACCTTCTTAATTACCTGTAATAAATTCTTTTTATTCTGTGCGAAAGCGTGGAAATTATCTCGTAAGGTATTGTCTCGGCGTTTTTTGCCAACGTATACAACGAAGCGTGCTGCCCGAAAATCTCAACTTCATCGCCTTCTTTTACCTCTAAGCCGCTGACATCTATAAAGCACATATCCATACAAATTCGACCTACTAAGGGTGCATAATTGTTGTTGATATAAACTTTTGTGTTACTATTACTTAGCCGTAAACTGAAACCATCTGCATAACCTATTGGTATTATGGCTATTTTGCTGTCTTTCGGAGCAATCCACGTTTGTCCGTAGCCTATACCTTCGCCTTTCGGAACTCTTTGTATCTGGGATACAACGCTTTTTAAACTGAGTACCATTTCAAGGTTCATCATGTTCATCAACGTTTCTTCGGCACCGTAAAGCCCTATGCCTAATCTTACCATATCCATCTGATAATCGTTGAACCTTACAATTCCTGATGAATTTAAAATGTGCTTAATGATTTTGTAACCAAGAGCTTCCTCAATTCGCTCTGCTGTATTTTGCAACTTTTTTATTTGCTTTAAAGTGAAATCGTCCATAGAACTGTTGTCTGCACAGGCTAAATGAGAGAAAATAGATGAAACTTTGATGATGTTTTTATTCTGATTCAGCTTGTCGTTAAGCTCGTCAATATCAGCTTCCGAAAAGCCTAAACGGTGCATGCCGGTGTCGATTTTGATGTGTATCGGGTATGGTGTTGCTGTTTTATTGGCTTGTAAAACAGCTATAAACTGTTCAAGTCGCTTAAAACTGTAAATCTCCGGCTCAAGGTCGTATTTTATCATGACATTCAATCCCATCGTTTCGGGGTTCATCACGACTATCGGCAGCTTAATGCCGAAGTCACGCAGCTCAACACCTTCGTCTATAAATGCAACTGCAAGATAATCAACGCTGTTAGATTGTAGTATGTCGGCAATCTCTACACTGCCGGTGCCGTACGAAAAGGCTTTTACCATCACTAACATCTTAGTCTCCGGTTTTAAAAGACTTTTAAAAGTATTCAAATTATTAATCAAAGAATCTACATTGACTTCCAAAACTGTTTCATGCTCTTTTTCCTGTAATAACTGACTGATATTCTCAAAGTTATAATCACGTGCGCCTTTAATTAGTATTGCTTCATTTTGAAACATGGACTCTTCAAATCTCTTTATAAAATCATTGGTGTTCTCGTAAGTTCTAACTTCACAGTTGAATAAATTTTTTTGCGCCGATATAATTTTCCCGATAAGAATAACTTTTGTAATGGGCTTGTTATTAATTATTTCAATTATTTCCGAATTTTGATTGTCGCCGAATGGGAAATCAGATAAAATAAGTGTTCTCTTGTTAAATCTGTTTTGTTGACATAATACATCTATTGCTATTGATAAAGAATTGATGTCCAAGCTGTAACTGTCGTCAATTATTTGGCAATTGTTGATGCCGTTTTTATACTCTAATCGCATTTCAATGGGCGAAAGAGAGGATAGCTGCTTTTTAAAATCTAAGATGTTGTATCCTAAATAATTTATCAACGTTATGCAGTGTCCTATGTTTTCTAACGATGCTTTGTCGGCAAAAAAATCTTGTAGGTTTATCTCCGCAAGCTGCTGCTTGATGTGGTCGTATCTCCATCCTATTAATCTTTTAAAAGGATATAAATGATTGATATATGATGCTATATCTTCGTGCTCGGCACAATAGATTATGGTATTGCTGTTCTCAAATAATTTGATTTTTTCTGCTATTAACTCCGCTTTGTCTTTGAAATTATAAATGTGTGCCGTATTGACATTAGTGATTATTCCGATGTCAGGTAAAATAATCTTTTCTAATTTTTTCATCTCACCTGTTTCCGATATACCTGCTTCGATAATTCCTAACTGACTGTTTGTGTTCATCTTAACTATGGATAAAGGCACGCCGATTTGAGAATTGAAACTTTTAGGACTTCGTGAGATTGTTAACTTTGCAGATAAAATTTGCCATAGCCATTCTTTAACTACGGTTTTCCCGTTACTCCCGGTTATTCCTATTATCGGATAAGTTAAGCGTTTTCTGTAAAAAGCTGCAATGTTTTGAAAGGCTTCAATCGTATTTGATACGACTATATATGTTATGTCTTTTCTTGTAGAATTGTTCACTTTATTTTCTATTGCCCACTTTTCATCTATTAGAAAATATTTTACTCCTTTTGCGATTAATTCCGGAATATATTTATGCCCATCATTGCGTTTTGTTTTGATGGCTATAAATATTGTATTTTCAGCTTTTACAAGCTGACGGCTGTCTGTTATAAAATTATTGATTGACTTTCCGGTGTCAATATCTTCGGGTATTGCACTTCCTGAAGTACAAGCAATTATATCTTTGATTGAAATGCAATTATTCATTGTTGCAAAATTACGATTGTTTAAGAATATAAATCCGACAAATCTTATGTCGTTTCTAATTTTTTATGGCAGTATCTCGCATTTTTCTGATATTCTGCGCATATTCAGAAGGTGTCTGCCCTGTGAATTTTTTGAAAATGGTATTGAAAGTAGATTTAGAGTTAAATCCTGAATCAAGAGCAATCGCCATAATCGTTAAATTATCATTCTTTTTGTTTTGAATTTTTGCCTTAAATTCGTTGATGCGATATTCATTGACAAAAAGATAAAAATTCTTCTTCAAAACAATATTCAGAGCTTGTGTTATATAATGTTTTGGATAATTAATGCTTTTAGAAACATCTTGAAGATCAAGGTCGTTTTTTAAATATAATTTCTTGTCATCCATAATGTCAACCAACTTTTCAGCACATTTGTCCAATGTGTCTTTGGGTATTTTGGATTTTGTATAATTATCAACTACAACAGCTCCGGCTTCAATGTCATAAAGATTGTTTTTGACATCACTAAAAACAACTTGCTCATTGATTAAATAATATTGTAAAGAGAAATAAAATATTCCTAATCCAAAGATTACAAACATATTAGTATCAAACACTTCATTATGAGTGACTATACTTGCAAGACCTGTAATAGCTTGTAAGATAAACATTAAAAAGAAAATCATGCTCAACAGTCTAAACCAATAAAGCAGTTTTTCTCCTACTTCAAAAGAATATAAATCCTCTATATTTTTTTTTGCATAATTGATACAAGATAAATTAGCTATGGTATAACCGATTATGGAAACGTATGCTAAAGAATAGTACACAATATACAATACTTTTGTCGGATTGTCTTTGAAAAAGCTATAGCTGAAAGTTGCTTGGTCGCCTTTAAGTACCAACGAAATACAAAGAAAGAATATAAAAGGAGTAAAATGTATGACATTCACAATAGATAAAGTCTTGATTCTTAATAGAGTAGACCTGAGATAGAGTAAAATGATCGGTCCGTATGCAAATACAAAACAATTAATAGGCATTTTATTTACTATACCATGATATTTTAAGATACTTATCGCAATATCAACAATGGATACTAAAACCAAGCCTACCAACAGTTTACTTGACGAAGATTTTGTTTTTCGGGAGAGCAGAACGATGCCTGTAAACAAAGCCTGTACAAAAACTACGTAATATACAACGAGATTAAACATGTTTCAAAAATTAAACTACAAAGGTAATTAAATTTTGGAAACATTTATGATTATGAATAAAATAACGATTTTGACGATACCGCAGGTAAATTCATTAGCATTGCGAAAGTACTGTTTTTCTTCTTTTACTTTTTTATGATTAGAAAAGTAACAAAAAAGTCTTCCGCTGCGTCAAAACCACATCAGCCAAG
>JALNXP010000180.1 GCA_023230285.1 Bacteroidales bacterium
GTGTATTGCTACACCCCGATGCCCCTCGACTTGCATGTGTTAGGCCTGCCGCTAGCGTTTATCCTGAGCCAGGATCAAACTCTCCATTGTATTATAAATATTTTGTTTGTTTTTCTTGTCTCTTAAGATTTTCACTATTATATCCACCCGCCTGCTTTATCTTGCTGACGGTTTTTTATTACCTATTCAGGTCTTATCTATTTTGTGCTTCATTTCTTTCAAAGAACTTGCATTTATGAGTAATATCCATTACCGAAATGCGAGTGCAAAGATACAATCTTTTTTTTAAATACAAACATTTTTGCAACTTTTTTTCAAATTTTTTTTTGATGCTGAAATTCAGTCCGTTACAGCTTTATTTTTTTATATTTACATATTAAAAGCCCTTATTCACCGGCTAAAACGTCTGTAATTTTCTTCAAAATATCGTATTCATTAGTCGAATTTCTCAACTTTCCGGCATTTTTCGTAAATTCTTCAACAAAGCTTTTATACTCTTCCTCCGACATTTTATAGGGTTCATCCATCAAAAGATGCTTTAATTCCTTAGATGCCATAAAAGTATCAAACAAAGAGGTCTTTGCATCACCATCTTTAACTGTATTCAACATCCTTTGCTCTTTTGACTCCTTATTAATAAGAGAACTCAAAAAACCACTTATCGTAAATCCTATTCCAAACATCGGACGCTCCCACGAAGGTTGGGCATCTTTTTTCATGCGGACATCAACATTTTCAGTTCTAAAGCCAATAGGCTGCTCCTTGGCTGTAATCTCTTTAGATACTCCTACATCTACAACTTCATTTTTTGATGATGGAATTATGACAACCGAATTTAAAAAAGGTATCTCAACAGCACTTAAAGTATAAACTATCGGCTCTATCTTAAAAGTCAATATATTCCCTTCAAAATCAGGATAATTTGCAGTCATCATTTTTGTCCTTTTATAACCTATACACGAAATTACTATTGTATCCGCTTCATTTACATATAAAGAAAAAACTCCTTCATGGTTTGAAGTCGTCCCATGCCTTGATGCACTGTAAATATTAGCATTAACAACAGGTCCCATCGTTTCTGCATCAATCAGCTTGGCATTAAATACTTTAAAAGTATCCTGCGCAAATAAGCAAATCTGCAAAAACAAAAGACAAATAATGAATATAAACGATTTTTTCATAAACTACTATACGTATGTAACGCTATAAAAAAGACAATTATTACGATAATTTATCCATAAATGTCATCAAAAATTATGCAACTCCTATTCACACTTATATTTAATGATTAAAATTTTTTCGGTGTCATCATCAACTTTATAACGATTATCTATCCTATATCCGACTACCCAGATTATATTATCATCAACATCTCTTACCGTCAGAATTTTATCTTTAGCGTATCTATCTACCTTTAAATCAATTAAGAAATCACTTAATTTCTTTTTATGCTTCATTCCCAAAGGATAAAAAACATCTCCTGTTTTTTTATTGCTTATTTTCAGAGGAAATTTTAATTTATCAAAATCCAAAAAAGCAACTTGTTGATTAACAGGCTTTTGCCAAATGTCTGAAGTTAGAATAACAGAAAAACCGAAATCTTTGATTATTGCTTTGTCTACATCACCAAGAACAAAATTTAATCCATTAATCAGATATGTATGTTCATCAACCGATTTAACAACCTCATCAGCAATTTTTTTTCTCACTAAGAAAAAGTCTCTGTCGATTATCAATTCAAAATCATGATTATAAAAAGATTTACCTACAGAATTAACGGAAGCCGCAATATCTGACAGTTGATAAGAATTGAAACCATAATCCGCCAGAGCAAAATATATGTAGCCACAAAGTTCATCAAAAGAAAAATTTTTAGGAATAATAATTTTATCTACGCCGTCAGCACAAGACTTAGGGAAATAATCAAGCATAATTTTATTGATAAAATCCTTAGTAAAGGACAAGCGTGTCACAGATTTCTGTAGAGTTTTAGGGAAATCAGGAGATATTGTTTCAAGTTCGGGTATAATATTGTGACGTATTTTATTTCGCAGATAATCATTAGTATCGTTAGTATAATCATCAACAAAAGTATCATTAATCAAGTAGTTATCAATATCTTTACGGGAAGCAAAAAGTAGCGGACGGATTATTTGGCACGACTGAAAATCATCGGATAGAGGTCTTTTTACCGGGATACCGCAAAGTCCATTAATGCCTGTTGTACGTAATATATTGATAAAGAATGTTTCAGCTTGGTCATTAAGATGATGAGCGGTTGCAATTTTTGTAAACCCGTATTTTTCACAAAGCACACGATACCAATCATAGCGTAGTTTACGGGCAGCCATCTCTATTGAGAGGCTATTATCTGCGGCATATTTTGCTGTATCAAATTCGGCAACATGAATAGCGACATTGCATTTACGAGCGAGGTCGGCAACAAAACGCTGGTCTCTATTAGAATCCTCATTTCTAAGATGATAATTACAATGTGCTATTTCAAAATCAATTTTAGAGTTAAAGAACAATTTGCAAAGGGCGACAGAATCTCTGCCGCCACTGACAGACAATAGTATTTTATCGTCTTTATTGATTAAAGATTTGGCATCAATAAATTTATGAAATTGTTCAATTAACATTGATAATTATTCAAAACGATACCTCACGAACAGTTCAATAGCTTGATACTCAGCAAGTCCTATTTTGTCATACAAAATAGCTGTAGCATGATTTCTTTCTTCGGCGCGTTGCCAAAATTCGCGACTATCGGATCCGGGGAAAGGCATAACATCTTTTTGTGTTTGATGTTTAAAAATAGCTTTACGTTTAACTGTAACCTCATCAGGACTAAGAGGGACAGCCATATCGACTTCGCACAATTCCCATTCCTGCCATGCGCCGCGGTACATCCACAAATAGCAATCTTTAAACCATTCTTCATTTTTCACCATGTCAAGAGCTTTCAGAATAGCGTCGAAACATATTTTATGTGTTCCATGCGGGTCACTAAGGTCGCCGGCTGCATAAATTTGATGTGGCTTAACTTCGCATAACAAGTTGACTATCAACTTAATATCTGCATCAGATAAATCATTTTTCTTTTCCGAGCCTGATTCATAAAACGGCATCTGCAAAAAATGGACTTTATTATCCGGCAATCCGATAAATCTACAAGCAGACGTTGCTTCACTTTTTCTTATCATACCTTTAAGATAAGCTACATTTTTAGAATCTTTTTGTCCGGTTTTATTATTTATATCTGCAAGAATATTCTTAACTATAGATTTTGTATCATCAGAAATATTCAGCTTTGCACTTGCATTAGAGATAAAGTCTATATATTTAAGCAAATCATCATCAAAAACGGCAATATTGCCGGAAGTTTGATAAGCGACATGGACATCATGACCTTGTTTCACCAATCTGGCAAGAGTACCGCCCATAGAGATAACGTCATCATCAGGGTGTGGACTGAAGACGATAACTTTTTTAGGATAAGGCACAGCTCTTTCCGGTCGTTGAGAGTCATCAGCATTAGGTTTGCCGCCGGGCCAGCCGGTGATTGTATGTTGTAATTCGTTGAACATTTTGATATTCAAATCATAATAAGAATTAAACATCGACAACAGTTCACTCATTCCATGGTCAATATAATCTCTATCGGTAAGTTTCAGGATAGGTTTGTCAAGTTTCATACAAAGCCATACAACAGCTTTACGGATTAAGCGGCTGTTCCACTTACATTCTTCAAACAGCCACGGATAATTTACGCGGGATAATTTAGACGCAGCTGCTTTATCTAATACAAAATTGACATTGGGGTGTCGCTGTAAGAACGTTGCCGGTACAAAGTCACTGATTTCACCTTCAACAGTTTGCTTAATGATGTCGGATTTATTGTCGCCCCAAGCTAAGAGAATAATTCTGCGTGCTTTCAGAATAGTACCGATGCCCATTGTAATAGCATCTGTCGGCACATTTTCAACTCCGTTAAAAGCAGGTGCAGCATCGGTCTTAGTTATAATATTAAGAGTAATTTTTCTGGTTTTTGAAAATATCTGACTGCCGGGTTCATTAAAGCCGATATGACCGGTTCTGCCGATTCCAAGAATTTGAACATCAATGCCGCCAGCATCCTCTATATCAATTTCATACTGATTGCAGAAATCGTTAATCTGATTTTCTTTCAATGTACCACAAGGAATATGTACATTTTTCATATCAATATCTACATGGTCAAAAAGATGTTCCCTCATAAAGTACATATAACTTTCGGGATTATCCGGAGCTATCGGGTAATACTCATCTAAGTTAAAAGTAATTACATTTTTAAAACTAAGATTTTCTTCTTTATGCAGCCTTACAAGTTCATCATAGACTTTAACAGGAGAAGAGCCTGTAGCCAAACCAAGTACAGTTTTTTTATTTTCGGCGGTCCTTCTACGGATAAGGTCTGCTATTTCTTTAGCAACTAATTTAGAAGCTGATAAAACATCTTCATAAATAGATATTGGAATTTTTTCAATAATGTTATTTATCATATAAAGTCATTAAAAATAAACGATTGCAAATGTAATATTAAATTTTAAAATACGCTTAAACTGATAAATACAATTTTTTGATAGAAAACAACAATCGGTTTCTATCTGTTGATAGTAATGTCAAACGTTAAACATTAAACGATGAGACATATGTATATGATACCGCTGACTATTAGCACTTTAGCAAGATCTAACGATGGCAATAAAATCGTCTTTTTTCAAAGAAGCGCCACCAATTAAGCCGCCGTCTACATCAGGGCATGCAAATAGCTCTTTTGCGTTTTTAGGATTGCAACTTCCACCATAAAGAATTATTGTTTCTTCAGCAACGTCTTCAGGATATTGTTTAGCAATCAGGCTGCGGATAAAAGCGTGCATTTCCTGAGCTTGTTCGGATGTAGCTGTTTTACCGGTGCCAATAGCCCATACAGGTTCGTAAGCTATTATCACCAATGAAAATTCTTCTTCTTCAAGTTTAAATAAAACTTCTTCTATCTGTTGCTTTACAACATTAAAATGGTTGTTACTTTCTCTATCTTCGAGATTTTCGCCGCAGCAGAACACCGGAATTAAGTCATTGTCAAGAGCTTGTCTGATTTTGTTATATAAAACAGCACTATCTTCGTGATAATATTTTCTTCTTTCGGAGTGTCCTATTATTACATGAGTAGCATCTATCGAGTTCAGCATTGCAGCACTAACTTCACCGGTATAGGCTCCTTTATCGTGGTCGGCACAATTTTGTGCGCCAAACATCAAAGCACCTTCTTCGGCAGCATCAGCAGCTAATTCTAAATAAGGATAAGGAGGGAA
>JALNXP010000011.1 GCA_023230285.1 Bacteroidales bacterium
ACCAACGCTGAATTGATTAGCTAATTGTTCGCCTACAGTTCTGATACGACGATTACTAAGGTGGTCTATATCATCAACATCCGCTTTAGAATTAATAAGTTCTATTAAGTAATTGATTATCGAAATAATATCCTCTTTAGTCAGGATACGTGTTTCGATAGGTATTTTAAGATTAAGTTTTTTGTTTATTTTGTACCTGCCAACTTCGGCGAGGTCATATCTTTTATCGGAGAAAAATAATTTTTCTATAACGCTGCGAGCTGTTTCTTCATCAGGAGGTTCAGCATTACGCAATTGGCGGTATATAAATTCGATAGCTTCTTTTTCCGAATTAGCTGTGTCTTTTTGCAGTGTGTTGAAGATAACCGAATAATCATTGGCATCAGCTTGTTCTTTATGTATAAGAATTGTTTTGACACCTGCATTGATTATCATATCAATATGTTCATTTTGCAGAACGGTTTCGCGTTCTATGATAACGTCTGTACGTTCTATAGATACCACTTCGCCTGTATCTTCGTCTACGAAGTCCTCGACCCAGGGGCTGACAACGCGGGCGGCTAATTTTCTGCCTATGACACGTTTAAGCCCGGCTTTTGTCACTTTAATTTCTTCAGCGAGGTCAAAAGCATCGAGAATATCTTTATCTGTTTCATAGCCGATAGCACGTAATAAAGTTGTCACGGGCAACTTTTTCTTTCTATCAATATAGGCATACATAACGTTATTGATGTCGGTAGTAAATTCCATCCACGAACCTTTGAATGGTATAATACGAGCCGAGTATAATTGGGTACCGTTAACGTGGTAATGTGTTCCGAAAAATACGCCCGGGGAGCGATACAATTGAGAAACCACAATACGTTCGGCACCATTTATACAGAAGGTGCCTCTTGGGGTCATATAAGGTATCATACCTAAATAGACATCTTGGACAACTGTTTTAAAATCCTCGTGTTCTTCATCGGTACAATATAATTTCAACTTAGCCTTAAGGGGAACACTATACGTCAGACCTCTCTCGAAGCATTCTTCTATTGAATATCTTGGAGGGTCAACATAATAATCAATAAACTCTAAAACAAAATTGTTCCTCGCATCATTTATCGGGAAATTTTCGGCAAAAACTTTATATAATCCTTCATTCTGCCTGTTCTCAGGATTGCAATTAAGCTGGAAAAAGTCCTGAAAAGATTTCAACTGAATATCAAGGAAATCCGGATATTCCGCTTTAATTTTGGTTTTACCAAAATTAATTCTATTTGCATTTTTGGTAGCCAATGTATATTGGATTTAGGTTAAAAAAAGAAAAAGAACAAATAAAAACAAGGAATAGACACACCATGATTATAGCATGGCGTTTGTCTATTCCTTATATTGATAACGTAAAAGTTATTTAACTTCTATTTCAGCGCCTGCTTCTGTTAATGCAGCTCTGAGGTGTTCAGCTTCATCTTTAGAAGCACCTTCTTTTAATGGTGCCGGTGCGGAATCAACGAGAGCTTTTGCTTCTTTAAGTCCTAAGCCGGTAAGTTCTTTAACGAGTTTCACAACATCGAGTTTTTTAGGTCCTGCATTTTTGATGATAACGTCAAATTCAGTTTTTTCTTCAACTGCTTGAGCACCTTCAGCTGCTGGAGCTGCTGCAACAGCCACTGCTGCGGCTGCCGGTTCGATACCATACTCATTTTTAAGAATCTCTGCAAGTTCATTAACCTCTTTTACGGTTAAATTTACTAACTGTTCTGCAAATGCTTTTAAGTCTGCCATTTTGTTTATTTTTTTAATTATTTAATACTATATTTTTTATTGAAAATAATTTATTCCGATTTTTCGGACAAAGTTTTTAGGACACCTGATATTTTCTGTCCACCCGACTGCAAAGCTGAAATAACATTTCTTGCAGGAGATTGGAGTAAAAATACGATATCACCGATGAGTTCATTTTTAGACTTAATGTCACACAAAGCCTGAAGCATATTGTCACCTACGTAAACACATTCTTCTATATAAGCACCTTTAAGAATAGGCTTGTTAGAAGATTTTCTGGCTTCTTTGATAAGTTTAGCCGGCAGGTTGCTGCTTTCAGCCGTCATAATAGCTGTGTGACCTTTCAGAACGTGCATCAAGTCTCCAAAATTCACGTTAGAATTTTCCATTGCTTTTCTAAGCAATGCGTTTTTCACAACCATTAATTTGACATCACGTTTAAAACATAAGCGACGCAATTCGCTTGTTGCTGTTGCATTAAGGTCACCAATATCTGCTAAATATATAACATGTTCCGTATTAAGCATATCGGTGAGTTTGGTTATAAAACCGTCTTTATTTTCTTTTTTCATCTCTCACTAAATTTTAATTTAATACGAATTATATGGTAATTGACTTAACGTCAACTTTTACGCCAGGGCTCATTGTACTTGATACGAATACGCTTTTCATATAAGTTCCCTTAGCTGCGGAAGGTTTCAACTTCAATATAGTAGTTAAAACTTCGCGTGCATTTTCAATAAGTTTCTCTTTATCGAAAGATACTTTGCCTACTGCTGCGTGGATAATACCGAATTTGTCAACTTTAAAGTCAATTTTACCGGCTTTTACCTCTTTCACAGCATTAGCTATGTCCATGGTTACGGTACCTGTTTTAGGGTTAGGCATTAAGCCGCGGGGACCTAATATACGTCCTAAAGCACCAACTTTGGGCATTACGCTGGGCATGGTAATCACAACATCAACATCAGTCCATCCTTCTTTGATTTTCTGAATATATTCATCGAGTCCGACATAGTCGGCACCTGCTGATTTGGCTTCTTCTTCTTTCTCAGGAGTACACAAAACGAGTACTCTCTTTGTCTTTCCTGTTCCGTGAGGAAGGGTGACTGTACCTCTAACCATCTGATTAGCTTTACGCGGGTCAACTCCTAATCTTACATCCACATCAAAAGAAGCGTCAAATTTTGTATAGGTAATATTTTTTACTACCTCAACAGCCTCGTTCAAAGAATATGCTTTTTGTTGATCATATTTCGAAAGAGCTTCTTGCTTTTTCTTTGCTATTTTAGCCATTCTTAGAAATTTTTAAAATTCGACTTTATTATTTGGCAAACGGGTTATCTCCTTTAACAGTAACGCCCATACTGCGGGCAGTACCGGCAACCATCTTCATTCCTGATTCAATTGTGAAAGCATTAAGGTCGGGCATCTTATCTGTTGCTATCGCCTGTACTTGTTCCCAAGTCAAGCTGCCGACTTTCTTTCTGTTAGGTTCTGCCGAACCTTTTTTGATTTTTGCAACTTCCAGCACTTGAACGGCAACCGGAGGGGTCTTTACTATAAAAGAGAATGACTTGTCTTTAAAAACGGTTATTATCACAGGTAAAACCTTACCGGCTTTATCTTGTGTCCTACCGTTAAACTGCTTGCAAAATTCCATAATATTAACACCCTTGGAACCCAATGCAGGACCTATAGGTGGTGATGGATTTGCAGCACCTCCTTTAATTTGTAATTTAATGTAGCCGCTAATTTCTTTTGCCATTTTTAAAAAATTTTTATTATTTAGAAATCTGTTTGGAATTCAGGACAACGCAAAAAGCCAAAAGTCTCACTATTCTTTTGCCACCTGCATAAATCCTAACTCCAGCGGAGTTTTTCTGCCAAAGATTTTCACCATCACTTTCAGCTTTTTCTTCTCACTATTAATTTCTTCTATCACGCCGCTGAAACTATTGAAGGGACCATCTGTGACAGTAACCGTCTCACCTACGATAAATGGAACGCTGACATCTTCGCCAAGCTCTGCGAGCTCATCGACTCTGCCAAGCAATCTGTTTACTTCGGCGGGGCGGAGCGGTTCAGGATGATCTTTGGTACCAACGAAACCTAAAACATCCGGTATGTTCTGTATATAGCCCATAACACGCAAATTAAGATATGCCTCTATTAACACATAACCTGAAAAGAAGTTGCGCTCTTTGATAATTTTCTTCCCGTTTCTGATTTGATATACTTTTTCCGTAGGAATAAGCACTTGTAAAATCATTTCACGCATATCATCACGCCTCGCCAAATCTGTATCAAGGTAATGTTTAACACGCTTCTCTTTGCCACTTATAGCCTTAACAACGTACCAATTTTTTACAGGTTTTTCATCCATACCTAATAAGATTATGCTAAACCATAAAACAGCTCGAGTAAATTCTTAAAAGAAAGATCCATCAAGAACACCACTAACGCGATGATAAGGGAAGCAATGGATACTACTACTGCGCTGCTTTGTAGTTCTTGCCATGTTGGCCATGTCGTTTTGAATTTCAATTCTTCATAGCAACCGACAATATATCTAACAATTTTGTTATCACTAAATTTTGCCATCTTTTATTTGTATTTGATAAGCACGGGTGGTAAGACTCGAACTCACAACCTATGGTTTTGGAGACCACCACTCTACCAATTGAGCTACACCCGTTTTTAGAAGTATCATAGATAAAGATACCCCGGCAGAGCCGGAATATCTTCTTCCACAATACTTATTATCATATTAATCCAATATTTCTACTACCTGACCTGCACCAACGGTTCTACCACCTTCACGGATAGCAAAACGTAAGTTAAGATCCATTGCGATTTCACTAATCAATTCGACTTCTACAGACAAGTTATCGCCGGGCATTACCATTTCTATTCCTTCAGGAAGGATGATTTCGCCAGTAACGTCAGTTGTTCTAAAATAGAACTGAGGACGATAATGGTTATGGAAAGGAGTATGACGACCGCCTTCTTCTTTCTTAAGAATATAAACCTGACCTTTAAAATGTTTGTGAGGATGAACTGAGTTAGGAGCTGCTACGACCATACCACGACGGATTTCGTCTTTATCGATACCTCTTAACAAAAGACCTGCGTTATCACCTGCTTCACCACGGTCCAAAATTTTACGGAACATCTCAACACCGGTAACAACTGATTTCAGTTTTTCTGCGCCAAGACCTATAATATCTACGGGTTCACCGGTTTTGATTACGCCGGATTCGATTCTTCCGGTAGCAACTGTACCACGACCTGTAATTGAGAATACGTCTTCAACAGGCATAAGGAATGGTTTATCAACGTCTCTGACAGGCAATGGTATCCACTCGTCACAAGCATCAATTAATTCTTTAATTTTTTCAACCCATTTTGGCTCTTGGTTTAATCCACCTAATGCAGAACCGCGGATGATAGGAGTATTATCACCATCATATCCATAGAAAGAGAGGAGGTCTCTGATTTCCATTTCGACTAATTCCAACAATTCTTCATCGTCTACCAAGTCAACTTTATTCATAAAAACAACCATTTTTGGCACACCTACCTGATGAGCTAAAAGGATATGTTCACGGGTTTGAGGCATAGGACCATCAGTTGCAGCGACAACTAAAATAGCACCGTCCATTTGAGCAGCACCGGTTACCATGTTTTTAACATAGTCGGCGTGACCGGGACAGTCAACGTGTGCGTAGTGTCTGTTTGCTGATTGATACTCTACGTGAGAGGTATTAATGGTAATACCTCTTTCTTTTTCTTCAGGAGCGTTATCGATAGAATCAAATGATTTGAATTCTGCCAACCCTTCGTCTTGTAATGTTAATGTAATAGCTGCAGTCAAAGTTGTTTTACCATGATCTACGTGTCCAATCGTACCAATGTTTACGTGTGGTTTAGTACGTACAAATGTTTCTTTTGCCATTTTATTTCAATATTTAAGTTTTGTGGATCTTTTATTTTTTTTAATTCAGTTTTGAGCCGTTGATGAGAGTTGAACTCATGACCTCTTCCTTACCAAGGAAGCGCTCTACCACTGAGCTACAACGGCATTTGAGCGAGAAACGGGACTCGAACCCGCCACCTACAGCTTGGAAGGCTGTCGCTCTACCGGATGAGCTACTCCCGCTTTCATACAAAAAGAATGAGTAAAAAAATTACTCATTCTTCGGTGGGGAGAGGTGGATTCGAACCACCGTAGGCTTAGCCAACAGATTTACAGTCTGCCCCATTTGACCGCTCTGGTATCTCCCCTAAGCTCACTTTAGAGCCGATGGACGGGCTCGAACCGCCGACCGGCTGATTACAAATCAGCTGCTCTACCAACTGAGCTACATCGGCAACATGTCAATCACTGCATCTTATGCAGTCTCATTTTCCTTTCAAAATGAGACTGCAAAGATACAACTTATTTTTTACTGTACAAGTTTTTTTGAAAAAAATTTCAAATTATTTTCCAATAATCTTGTCTTTCCTCTTAACTACTTGTCTTCTAATAGCTTCCACACAATCGTCAATGCCTTCCTCAAAAGTATCACATTGCTTTTTGGCAAATAAATCGTCCCCCGGAACCGTTAATCTCACCTCCGTAATCTTATTTGCCACCTTTTCTTTCGCATCTATCCTCAAAGTTACATCAGCACCCTGAACTTTGTCATACAGTGGCATCAATTTAGTGACCTTCTTTTCTATAATCTCTTCGAGCTTGGCATCTGCCTTAAATCCTACCGAATTAATGTTAATCATAACTTTTCCTTTCTTTAATGTTAATACTATTTTTATGCACGCGGATGCGCACTTTTATATACTTCTTTCATCTTCTCTATCGTGTTGTGAGTGTAAATTTGTGTCGCCGCTAAACTTGAATGACCCAACAACTCTTTCACGGAATTTATATCTGCACCTTTGTTCAACAATAACGTTGCAAAGGTATGTCTTAATATATGCGGACTCTTTTTTGTTTGTGTCGTAACTAATTTTAACGCTTCATGAACTATTCTGTATATCATCATCGAATAAGGATGCCCGCCTCTATTACTTAATATCAAATAATTATCACCTCTTCTATCCTTAAATTCCAAGTCTCTTACCTCTATATATTTATATACCTCTTTTATTATATAAGGTGTCAGCGGTATTATTCTTTCTTTGCTCCTTTTCCCGAAAACCTTCACATTACCTGCTTCTTTATCAAAAGAAGCATCTCTCAACGAAACCAATTCAGAGCATCTAATACCTGTCCCTGCTAAAAGTACAATCACCAACCTGTCTCGAACACCCTCAAAATCATCGGCATACTCAAATTCCTCAAGCAACTTCTCCAACTCCTGACTGTTAATATATTCAGGTAGATTTTTATCTTTCTTCAAACTTATAATCTCCGTAGCAGGATTTTTATCTATCAACTTTTTACGTATGGCATACCTATACAATGCCTTAACAGCCGACATTTTCCTATTTACACTTGTCTTTGCTAAATCTGCCTCCACCAAACTAACCATCCATGAACGTATCATCTCACTCGTTACTAAATCCATACACTCAATTTCATATTGCTCTTTTATATAAGTCGAAAACTCCGACAAATCGCACTTATATGCTTTGACTGTATGTAGAGATGCCCTTTTTTCAAAAGAAATATAGTTCAAAAAAAGCTCTATGCCATTAATTAACAACATGTTACTCATAAAAACAAAATTCCGACAAATTTTCGATAAAGATATAGAAAATTTGTCGGAATCCAAATTTTTGCCGCAAAATTTTAAAAAAAAATTTATGCGTTTTCCTGCATGGTTCTCAAATGCTGTACATAAGCAGCTTTGATCATCCGTTCACGTTTTACTACTGAAGGTTTTGTGAATTTTTGACGTGCTCTTAATTCTTTCACAACGCCGGTTTTTTCAAACTTCCTTTTCAACTTCTTTAAAGCCTTGTCAATGTTTTCACCTTCTTTTACAGGAACAAAAATCATAATAAATACCCTCTTTCTTTTGAATTAATAATCTTGAAATTTTGAGGTTGCAAAGATAGTACTTTTTTTTTAATTGTAATATGTTTTGTAATTTATTCTTTCACAATCTTCTCTACAACAACAACCTTCCCTTTTATGATTGACATAAAATAAACACCTTGCCTCAACTCCGAAACATTGAGTTCACAATTGGAAACATCTTGCACTTTTTTTGTCAGCACTTTTTTGCCGCTAATATCATAAATATCGATTTCAGCTGCTCCGACTTCACCGGTAGCAATATTCAGAATCGACTTCACCGGATTTGGATACACGTTTATTGTCATGCCAACCACATTATCAATACCAACCACATTGAAAGTCAATATTTCCGAGTTTTCCGACTCTTGTCCTGCTTTATCTACGGTAGTAGCATAAACGCTATATTCAACATCATGCACAATTTCAAGTATCAGTTGTGTTCCGTTTACCTGATAAATTTCTTTACTGCCGTCAGCCATCTCGACTGAAACGTTGAAATAATCTAAATCATTAATGTCCGGCATATCCCAAGAGATAGCGACATAGCTTCTTTGTCCGAGGAAATCATCGACACGCAAATTTGTCGGTGGTGGCGGGACCTCATCTTCTGCATAGAAAGTGATAGTGCCATAGCCTGTCGGGATAAAAGTCTCGGTATTATCGCAGGGCCACAGTCCGTCGTAATTTCCCATGGCAGCATTTCTGACATAGTAGTACAGACCACTCATATTCTGTTCATTAGGTGTTATTTCATAAGTTTCTCCTCCTATTGGCAGAGCGAACTCCATAACTACATGTCCTGTTGCATCAGAGGCTTCAAATTCAGTATTTTCCAAAGTAATTGTAGTACCCACACTTTGATTATCGTAAATTGGTCTATACCTTATAGTATTAGGACCGCCTTCGACATAGTCCATCCAGTAATTGCCTTCGCTGTCATCACCTTGAGGCTCATAAGTACCGTCATTATTATCATCCATATAAAAAGCCACTCTGTCGTTAGTATTCAATTGATTATCATTTTCATTGACAGAAGCGACATACAATTTTTCGCCGCAGACTTTAAAATAGAGTTTCACGCTTCCAACGGGCTGACTGCCACCATCTATACCTAAAAAATCTGAAGATTCCACTTCATAAGCGTCATTCCACTCGCCTTCCGACATAACTCCGTCTATTACAGGAGCTTCGCCATCAAAAGCATCTATGGCATAAGTTATAAAATGCGTTGAGGTATAGCCCAGAGCCACATTTGAATACGGTGATTCCACATTATCATTGATAATAGCGGTAACGGCGTAATAATACTCATAAGTTGGAACAGCTGTTTCGTCATAGAACTCGGTTACTCCGGCTTCTACCGTTCCGATAGCAGTTGTAAACGGGTCTTGTTCATACCTTTTTCTATATATATTATAGCCATCATTATTATCTGCGAGTTCGCTCCAAGAAAGTTTGACAAACACGTCAATACCCTGAGTAGCGAACAAGTCGGTGATAAAATTGCCTGTTGGTTGAAGTTCGGCGGAAATAGTGGTTGTATTGTCGGCTGTGATAGTCACATTATCAATTATCTGAGGATAATATCCTGTTTTTGAGACTGTTACTGTATATGTACCTGCCGGAATATACTTAACGATAAACTCGCCATTTTCATCGGAATAGTCGAAATAATCATCGATGCCATTGACAGAGATTACGGCTTTACTATTGTCATCAGTACCAACGAGGTTGACTGTTCCATCTAAGGTTCCGGAGTTATTAGGTTTTGGGACGAAGTAATAAGCCTGACCGCCGTAGCCCATTTCGCGTGGGTGAACGCCCTTTCCGGCGGCGATACCGCATGAGCCATCAGGGGCAATGTCGATAAATTCGAAAACACCGGTTGTTGATAATTCGGCTATAGGCACAGCACTTTGTCTACGGAAAATAAGCAAATCGGCAGAAGAATTGTTTATAGGACCGTAAGTTGCGCAAGCTATCAAACTGCCATCATCGGTAATAGAGATATTTGGAACTTCGTCACCACAATCGTGGTAAGCCCAGAGCGGTTCAGCAGAATAATTGTTGAACACATAAACAGATCCCATATAGCCATTTGTGATAAATCCGAGAGTTCCGACAGCGATAGTTGAGCCGTCAGCGGAGATGTCTACCCCGCAGCCCCAAGTAGAAGAGGAGTTTTCGTGTTGTACGCTTGCTTTCCAAACCAACCGGTATTCACCGTCTTCATATTTATACAGAGAAGCGAAGCCGCTGAAGTCGGCATAAGCGAGATATTCGCCGCCGGAGCTGAAAGCCGGAGGTGCGGTCGGCGAATTATTATAATAATACAAATTCTGAAGAATGTCGCCGGTTACAGGATTTACAATCAACGCAGCTCGCATTGTCGCTGCCACACAAACAACCAAATGTTCGTTACCATCAGAAACATTCATTTCAACTATACCATTTTCCGTAGTAAAAGACCAAACCGGTGTTGTCATATTATTAAGCAGATATGCTTCTGCATAGTTGGCTCCATTTCTATCATTTACACCTATATATATGCCTGTTCCATCAGGATATGGAGTTATAACCGCAATATTTCCCACCATATCTTGTTCCAGAATAAGATTTCCTGTTGACGGGTCAATAACATAAAGCATATTCCCATCGGCGACTGCGACTAAAGTGCCGGCTTCATTGGCAAAAGCATCCGTAAAATCGGCAAAAGTTTCAAATTCCCATTCAGGAGTGGAAGTCTCACCATATTGAGCAATTCTCGAATCATTAAGCTGCCAATTGACGACATTTTTAGAGGTAATATTAGAAAAATACACATTTTGACCGATAGCATAAGGTTCGTGCATTTCCCAGATGACATTGAGGTTATCTGTTACCTCATTTACAGATTTAGAATTAGCAAAGTTGCCGTATTCTTTTTCATACGTGACACCATTTTCAGCATTTGTAACAGTTTTCACTGCAAGATTTTTTTGTGCAACAGCGTTGATACCAAAAATCATCAACAAAGCACAAATTGCAAAAGATAAAAATTTTTTCATAGTAAATTATTTATGTTATATAATTATGTTTCAGACATTTGCAATTACTTCATCCCTCTTTCAAGTTTTATTTTATCATAAGCTTCTTTTATTTTTTGAAATTTAGCTTGAGCTTCTTTTTGAGCATTTTCTCCGAGATGAGCAACTTTATCGGGGTGATTTTTCACGGCTAACCTTCTATATGCTTTTTTCACATCTTCATCAGAAGCATCGGGAGTAATTTCGAGGATGGTATAATAGTCATCATTTTTATCGAGGAACATAGCCTTAATAGAATTATAATCCTGAGTAGAGATACGGAAATAAGTGGCTATAACTTCAATAAGGTCGAGTTCGGCTTTACTAATACTTTTATCGGCAGAGGCGATGCCAAACAGATACTGCAAAAGTAGAAGTTTAGATGCCTTGTCCATATATCTATTTATCTGATTAGCAACCTCATAGATGTTATACTCCTGTTTAAGGACGTTTTTCAATATTTTGATATATGCCTCTGCTTTCTCTGCGCCGAATTGTTGCAGGAACCATTTTTTAACAAAATCGAGTTCAGATTTCATCACAGCTCCATCTGCTTTCATCATTGCAGCAGTAAGGACTATAAGGCTCATTTCGAAGTCGCCCTGTTGAGTTTGAGTTTTATCGGCATAAACAGTTTCGGTTCCATTTCCGGAAGCCATATTATTTTTAACATTATCTACAATAGAGCCAATTGCAACTCCCAAAATAGCTCCAAGCGGACCTCCGAGAGCCCAGCCGATGCCACCACCTATTATCTTACCTAAAAAACCCATAAAATTATTTTTTGCAAAAATAAGACAACATTTTTTCATTTACAATTTTTTTTTATAACTTTGTTTGCTGATTTTTCAGCCTTAAGATTTGTATGTATAATTAAAAAAAATAAAAACATGAAAAGATTATTATTATTCTTATCCTTAATTATTGTTTCTATTTCAATGTTTTCGCAGAAGAATGTTCTAATAGAAGAAGTTACCGGAACGTGGTGTCAATATTGTCCGCGTGGATTTTATTACAGTGATTCATTAACAACAGAATACGACAATGTTATTGCCGTCAGCGTACACTTAAATGATGTCATGAAAGATGATGAATACGCTGCTGCGGTACCGAATATCAGTGCTCCGAGTGCTAATTTCAATCGCAATTATATGTCTATTGTACCGGAGTCGTGGTTTGGCACTTATACACAAGAGATGCAAATACAGCCGAAAGTCGACATGGAGATAGCGGCAGAATACGATGAGTCCACGAAACTGATTACAGCCACTGTTGAATTGACGGCATTAGAGAACATATCCGGAGATTACAGGATAGTCGGGATAATAACAGAAGACGGTGTTACAGGACCTGCGCCTGCTTATAATCAATCGAACATATACAGTAACGGGCAATACGGCTATGTCGGCGGTTATGAAAACCTGCCGAACCCCATACCGGCGCAAAGGATAGCTTACGACCATGTAGGCAGAAAATTGTTAGGCGGATACAACGGCTTCGAGAACTCTTTCCCCACAAGTTTACTTGCAGGGCAATCGCACAGTTACAGCATTGAGTATACACTTCCTGACGATTATGACTATAATTATGTCAGGGTTATTGCTGCTCTTATCAAACAAAGTGATGGTAAAATCGACAATGCCTGCAAGAGTTTATATCTAAATGGCAACAACAACGCTGCTCCATTATTTACTTCAACAGAAAAGACCGAGAGTTATGTCAATCTCAACTACATATACAACATATACGTTCATGACCCGGACAATAAAGATTTAACCATTACAGCCTCAACGCTACCTTCGTGGTTAACTTTTGAGCAAATAGACAACAAGTCGGCTATTATTTATGGTGTTCCGACTGCAGTCGGTGACAATGGTGTTGTCATTGAAGTTACTGACGGTGCGCTAAGTACTACACAAGCATTTTTCATCAGTGTTGGCGAACCTTTGGAAGGTGAGTGGAAGTTGTTAGGCGACAGAGGTATAACCGAGGAAAGTTGTTATGTTTTGGATGCCTGTGCCGATGAAGCCGGCAACCTTTACGCCTTAATCCGCGAGAACAGTTTACTCACCGTATATTGTAATTATTTTGATGAACAAGGTTGGGTTGAAATAGGAGCTTCGACAACAACCATTACCATAGCCGGTGGTATTGCCATAAATTCTGAAGGAGAGATTTTTGTGACATTTGTAGGCAACAACGACCAAATTAAAGTTCAGAAATTAGTTCAATCGGAATGGGTTAATGTAGGAACACAATCTTTCACAGGTGCAACTCCCGACATAGCCATCGCCGGTGATGACGTAATTTACATAGTATTTATGGATTTTAGCTCCGATTATCACGGAGCCGTCTATAGATATGAAAATGAGGCGTGGACTGCGGTAGGCACCAACGGACAATATAGCACAGCCGTCACAACATGGTATTAAATAGAAACTTATGACAACAAACCATACGTTCTTTATACAGATTTTGAAAACTCTAACTATGTAAGTGTCTCGCGTTTTGACGGCAACACATGGAATGTAGTCGGCTACAATCCTGTTTCTACAACTTATGGCTCTTATTATTATCAAGAATTTGCTTTTGATAGTGAAGGTAACATTTACGTAGCTTTCTGTACTTTTTCCGACTTTCATTTGGCAACATACAAATATAATGGAACGGAATGGATTAGTTTAGGAGAAAATGTTACTGAAAACGCCGTTAGTTTCTTAGACTTAGACTTAAATGAAGATGAATTACCGGTAATTTCATATTGTGATAATACGTTAAGCAACTACATAAGTACAATAGAATATAAAGACGGCGAATGGATACACATTGGACAAGAGGGCTTTTCTGTTGGAGCAAGTTCCTATCTCGAACAAGTCATCATTGACAACACCCCTTTCGTAATCTTTATGGACGTAGAGATAGACAACAGAGCTTCGTGCATGTATTATGAAAAAGTAGCAGCATTATATCCGCCAACAAATTTTGCAGCTACTTTATTTAACGACAACTGTGTCAATTTATCGTGGAATTTGCCTGTACAGGGAACACCCGTCAGCTACAACATCTATCGCAATGATGCTCTTTTACAGAACGTTAGCGAAATGGAATACAACGACAATTCAGTGCCGATAGGCGTATATCGTTACACTATCACTGCCGTTTACGAAGCCGGAGAATCTACGCCGGAAGGTCCGATAACCATAGAAATAATTTTAGGTACTGATGAAGTGGATAGTCAAGACATATTTAAAATATATCCGACTATGGTTTCAGATGCTGTCACCATAGAAACTACTGTCAGCGGAAAATTGGAAATTTTATCTGTCAACGGAGAAATTATTAAAAGCCAAAATTATAAATCCGGAACAAGCAGTTTAAATATAAGTAGCTTAAAATCAGGAATGTATATTATCAGATTTAACTATGACAAAGGTGTTTTTATCAACAAAATCATAAAAAAATAAGCAATAATCTTTAGCCGTTCACGTTAATAAAAAAATCGTTTTTTATGTTAAGTATTCGTTCAACATTACTTTTTATCTTATTGGCAGTGTGTATTAATATTAATGTTAAAGCACAATTATACATCAACGAGATAATGCCATGTAATGTTTCATCTATACTTGATGACACAGAAAATTACAGCGGTTGGCTTGAAGTATACAATGCAGGAGGCAGTGCTGTAACTCTCACCGGATATTATTTTACGGACATTTTAACTAATTTGACTCAATATAAAATAGTTGCTGACGTAACGATAGCTGCAGGCGGTTATTCTACTTTTTGGTTTGGTAGAAATTCTTTAAGTTCAAATCATGTAGATTTCAAATTAAAGCCTGAAGGAGGATTAATAGTATTAGTTAATTCTTCGCAGCAAGTAGTTTCGCAGATGCTTTATCCGGCGCAGTATCCCGACATATCGTACGGTTGTACTTCAGACGGTGGAAGCACAAGCAACTATTTTGTATCACACAGCTTTGGTGTCACCAACAACAACTCGCAGACGGCAGACAGTCCCTGCGCCGCGCCAAGTTTTTCGCTCGAAGGCGGCTTTTACTCATCAACAGTCTATATATCAATGAGTTGTTCTATATATGGAGCAAATATTTACTATACACTTGATGGTTCTGAGCCAACAGAAGCAAGCACGGCTTATTCTTCGCCAATAACAGTAACCTCCGGTATCCGCACAATACGCGCAAGAACATTTGCCGGCGGCTATCTGCCAAGCGATATTGTAACTCAGACGTTTTTTATAAACTCACGACAGCCCGAAATACACGCTATATCAATAGTTACCGATGATGACAATCTTGTCAACCTCAACGGAGACATTGACAGACCGGTTAATATTGAATTGTATTATGATGGCACCCAGCAGCTAAATAAACGACTTGACATTTCATCTGAAACCGATTTAGCCGACAATCCGACAGTAAAAGCCATCAAACTCATTGCCGACAAAAAGTACGGCAGCAACCGTATTCTTTACGAATTTTTTGCCTCGAAGCCCGGAAGAAGATATAAAAGTTTATTACTCAGAAATTCAGGTCAAGACTCTCAACACTCGATGTTGTTAGACGGCATGAGCCAAACACTTGCCACGGCATTAGTTGACATTGATTGCCAAGGTTATTTGCCGGCAACTGTTTACATCAACGGTAATTATTGTGGCATGATTAACATACGAGAAAGGAACAACCGCTATTTTGCAGACTCTAACTATGGTATAGACGAAGAAAGTCTTTACTTTGTCGAAATTCCATACGCCGGCGCAACTTATCTCGAAGGTCTGACAGGCTCTGTTGATGAATTTGAATCTATGTATGATTATATTACCGGCAACAACATGAGCAACAGCTCTAATTATCAACAGGCATGCCAATTAATAGACATAGACGCTTTCATCAATTACACCGTTTTACAGCTTTTCGTTTACAGTCTTGAAGACTGGCCTACAAACAATTACAAAGCATATAAAACTATTACGGACGGAAAATGGCGGTGGATTACCATAGACCTCGACTTGGGATTTAACATTGACAACCTAAATGCAGACGCAATATCCGAATTATTAAACGGCACTTCGTGGCATTCCGAACTTGTAAACTCTTTATTACAAAACGCAGATTTCAAGCAACAGTTTATCGACATGTTCAGCGTATACCTCGGTAGCATTTTTTCATCGGACAATATAGACAAAGTTGTAGAAGAAACGGCGGGCGTTATAAGAGACGAGTTTGATTATCATGCTCAATATCAATCTTTTACAAACAACTTTGAAACTTATATCTCTAATTTTAAAACTTTTGGTTCTCAAAGAGCCGACAAGGTATACAGTCATCTTCAATCTCAATTTTCGCTTGGCTCACCAAAAAGCATTACAATTACTACAAATTTAGAAGATTACTATAATCAACAAGATGAATTACAAGGTATTAGGATTTTCATCAACGGCATTGCCGTACCGACCAACACTTTCTCCGGCAAATACTATCAAAATTCAACTGTAAGCCTGTCGGCGGTTGCTCCTAAGGGCTACACTTTCAATAATTGGACAGATGTGTCGGGAAATATTGTTTCTACTAATGCTGATTATGAATTTACGATTACCCAAGATGTCAACTTGACAGCAAACTTTAAGTCATCTGAAAATTACAGTTTATACAAGCTATATATCAATGAGGTATGCGCTTCGAACAGTATTTTCATTGACAACTATGATGGTCGTGATGATTGGATTGAGATATACAACGGCAGCAATTTCGCCATTGACCTTGGTGGCATGTATATCAGTGACGACAGAGAAGATTTAACCAAGTGTCAGATTCCGGAAGGTTATTCTGATGAGACTACGATAGAGCCATACAGTTACAAGATTATCTGGGCGGATTCGGAGCCGGAACAGGGACCGCTGCATGCAGAGTTCAACCTGTCTTCTACGAAAGCTGAAACCGTGAGCTTGTCGATGGCAATAAACGGCAGTTTAAAAGTCATTGACAGTCTGACGTACGCATTGGGAGCAAACACTTTCGGACGTTTTCCCGATGGAAGCACGAAGCTTTATTCTTTCTACAACGCCTCATTCGGCAACATGAATATTTCAAATTCCGCAGACGAATTTTGTTGCACCGACACCTATTTTCCCAATAACAACGGCGAACCATATATGTCGCTCAGCAACTACATTTTAGACTTTGGCACTGATGAGCGAGTATTAGGTCTGTATATCAACAACTTAAGCAACAGCGAAACTTTGAATTGGGTTAGTAGCGGCAACAGCGAAAGTTACGAGTTGTCTGCAACATCAGGCACAATTTCGCCACAAGGCAGAGAATATGTAGAAATCACCATCGACAGAGAAAATTTCTCAGATGATTTGAATGAAGTCGTTTATTTCACCGGTGGCGATATAACCTTAGGATTGACCATAATAGCGACTAATGAAATCATAGGAATAGAAGAAAACGAAATAGAAAACATCAAGATTTATCCAAATCCGGCAGACGACTATTTTTACATCCAAATACCTGTAGATGAAAATCTTACTATGCAAACATATAATTTGATGGGAAGATTGATGAAGGAAACTAAATTCAATGAAGGAGGAATATATAGAGAAGACATCAGCAATTTACGTTCCGGCATATATATAATAAAATTAACATCTACGACTATTTCAAGAAGTATAAAGCTGATAATCAAATAATTACAAAATATGAAAACAAAAACAATTGTTTTTTTAATTCTATCGGTACTTTCCGCAATATTAGTATCCTGCAACGTTGGCGAGGGCGAAGGCGGGACGGGTTCTGTTGAAGGTTATGTAAAATTAGTTTTACACCCAGACGACAACTACTCATTAAATGCAGATACTGTAGCTGCAAGTAAAACTGATGTCTTTATCAAATATGGTGACAATGATTACTTTGATGATGATATAGAAACTGATGAGACAGGTTTTTACCGTTTCAAATATTTACGTCCCGGAGAATATACGGTATTTGCCTACTCAAAATTACCCGATGACAACAAAGTAGCTGTAAGTGAGACCATTAACATCACAAGAGGAGAAGAAGGTATTGTCGGCGACATTTACATTCATGACGGCAAATCATACAACACATCATTAATCAAGGGATATGTATATGCCACTTATTACGACAAAGGAGATGTTGTAGGCATAGGTTGGGCTTATGAACAAAGAGTTTACATAAAACGTCAGGGTGAAGATTTCTATTTTGATGACGTAAGAGTTAGCTCAGACGGCGTTTTTATATTTCAAAAATTAGAAGTCGGGATTTATGAAATTTACACCATTTCGTATGACCCTGACACAGAAGTTCCGTCAATTGTATCAAAAACGATAGAAGTAACCGAGCCGGAGCAAATATACGAAATAGAAGAAATATTTTATATAAACATCATAGTATAACATCAACAGTAGAAAAATTTATGTGACAGATGTTGTAAAATAAATCTGTCTAAGAGTTCAATATATTTGTAAAAATAAAACACGTATGAAACGAATTAATCATCTGTTACTAATCTTTATAGCGATAGTAACAACTTTACCGGCTTTTTCGCAGGAAGCCTCACAATCGACGTTAGACAAAAGAGAGCGTAAAAGAAATATGACAGTAAAAGAGTGGAATACAAATGTAGGAAAAGAAGTTCCATTTTTAGACCACGTAACGACTTATAACGGTTACGGGCAAAAAATTGAGGAGATAGAATACGCCACTTACGGACAGAAATCCCGAATAACCTTTGAGTATCAAGATTCTACGAGCAAGTGCATCCGCGAGGTCGAATACAACGACAGAGATAAAGTTGTACGTATCCGCAAGATAGAATATTACGAAGACGGCACAAAAAAGAAACAATACAATTACTATCCCAACGGTAAATTAGAATCGGTAAAAGACTACGAATATATCTTTAAATAATGGACAAGTTGCAATCCATCTTATCTGAAATGAGTACCATTTCTTTAGAAGAAATGAAGCAAGTCAAGCTCATGAACAGAGTAGACACAAAGTTCATGATCAGCATAAGACAGTTAGAAGATGTTTTTGATAAGATAAAAGCCGATTATTACATTCAAGCCATCAACGATATATTAGTTGCCACATATCAAACATTGTATTATGACACGCCCGATTTAGCGATGTATATTGCACATCAGAACAAGAAATTAAATCGGCAGAAGATAAGAACACGGCAGTACTGCGACACTGCGAATGCTTTTTGCGAAATAAAGAACAAGAATAACAAAGGCAGGACAAAAAAGGTGCGTATACCTATCGATTTAAAATATTTCGGTGAATTTGAAGACGACAAAGAGGCATTATCTTTTGCGGAGCAGAATTTAAAATATCCTGTATCCGATTTATTGCCGCAAGTAGAAACCAATTTCAAAAGAATAACCATAGTCAATTTTGACAAAACAGAGCGTATTACTATCGACAGCGGTCTGTATTTCAAAAACGAGCAAAACGGCGTTATTGCAGAAGTACCGGAGCTTGTCATCATAGAAGTCAAGCAGGGCATGGCAGCTAAATCACTGTTTATCAATGCGCTGCACGATTTGCACATTCAACCTCAAAGTATTAGCAAATACTGTTTAGGTATGGTGCTGACAAATTCCGCCGTAAAGCACAACAGGTTCAAGAAAAAAATACAATACATTAAAAAATTCGTCACAAATAAAATAATAATATCATGATACTACTTCAAAGTGTTCCAAACTACGACCCCGACATTGCCCGCGAATTTGGCGGCAGCGGCAACTATGAATTTACATCACAATTATTCGGCATTCCTTTGTTCGAAGCCGACAGCTTCTGGCAGTTGATAATACGTTTCTTCTTCAACTTCCTCGTATGCTGGTGCATAATACGTTTTTTCTACTACAACAAAAGTCAAAGGAAAGACTATTATTTTACTTTCATTCTCTTCAGTGTCACCATTTTCCTGTTGATATTTTTGCTTGATAACGTCAAATTACAGATAGGCTTTGCCTTAGGACTTTTTGCCATCTTCGGCATGATACGATATAGGACAGAGACAGTGCCTATCAGAGAAATGACTTATTTATTTGAGATAATCGGCATTTCGGTCATCAACGGTTTAGCCATGACGGTAAGTTATGCAGAGCTGATTATCACCAACTTAATCTTCATTGCCGCAACTTGGATTTTTGAAAACAACAAATTCTTAAAGCATACCTCAACCAAAATAATTTTGTATGAAAAAATAGACCTTGTAAAAGAAGGAAAAGAAAAAGAGTTGATAGCAGATTTAAAAGAGCGGACAAACCTTGACATCATAAGAGTAGAAGTCGGGCATATTGATTTTCTCCGCGATGTTGCCTACGTCAAAGTTTATTATCATTCAAAAAGCAATCAGATAAATACGATAGACAGAATGGTCAGATATAAAGATTTCACTCGTTAAAAGCATTTAGTTGATGACAAAGCATTTTGTAACCATAATTTTAGCTTCTACCATATTGTGCGCATTACACGCTCAAAGTTTTGATATTGGTGGAATTGCAGGAGTTGATTACAACAGAGACATCGGCAATTCTTTCAACATTTCTTTGGAAGAAGAGATAAAATTCAGCAACTATTTTAGCAATTACGACCGTTTCAAAAGCGGTATCAGCATAGACTATTCTCACCCCAAATACGACAAGTTCAAAATTGGTGTCGGTGCAGATTATCTCAACAAAAACGAGACAGAATATTACGACAGTCGTTTCAGGTGGAATGCTACGTTTTCTTATTCTGAGAAATACCGTCAATACAAGTTCAGTTATCGTGCGCGTTTTCAGAGTACTTATCGTGATGAAAATCGTGGTGATTACAAGTTGAATCCCAAGAATTATTTACGCAACAGACTTGAGGTTGGATATACTTTTTACACAAAGCCCATTAAGTTAGCGTTATCCACGGAGTTATTCTTACGATTAAACAATCCGGAGGGCAACTTTATAGACAATATTAGGACGACATTTGAAGTAAACTATCGTTTCACGCGGCGCAGCAGCATGAGTTTCTTTGTGCGTTCCGACAATGAAATACAGGTTAAAAATCCGCTGAATGCCGTGTATGCCGGTGTTGTGTATAAATTTAGTGATAAGTAGTATAGATGGAACGCGGATTTTCGCAGATGTTACGGATGTACACGGATTGTGTATATAGGGGCGTTATCGCATACTCCCCTGCTAAACCATCTTCCATTCGCTAATGCTGCGTTTCTTCGTGTCAAAATTTACGCCTATCTTGAACAACTTGCGGCTGTCCATGGCAAAAGGCTTCGCATAACCCTTCTCTTCTATCTGGCGAAGAGCATCTTCAGCACTGCCGTCTAACTTAAATTCGAGGATGTAGATGTAGTCTTTCGTCTTGATAATCATGTCCATACGGCTCTCGCTTGTTGGTCGCTCGACAGTAGTGTAAAAGCCCATCATCTTCATTATCAGATAGAACACATTTTGAAAATACAACTCCGAATCGCCGACTATCTTATAATCCGTATCAGACATCAATGCCGACATGCGTTTCATAAAGTCTTCCGGTTTACCACCTTCTACATCTTTAATAAAATTGACGACAAAGAATGAAGACA
The DNA here is from genome assembly GCA_023230285.1 of Bacteroidales bacterium. Taxonomy (GTDB): domain Bacteria; phylum Bacteroidota; class Bacteroidia; order Bacteroidales; family BM520; genus RGIG7150. The sequence continues at coordinate 21,496 of JALNXP010000011.1, forward strand.
TCTCATTCCTTTTAATATTAACATAAAACGGCACAAGATATTTAATAAAACCTTCTTCTACTTCTTTATTGGGAAAACCAAGTTTATAGATTTTAAATCGTTTATCATAACCTTTTATGGTCAGATAACCACTCTGATACATTATCGGTATCGGACTCAGTGACAGCGAATCAATGCTGTAAAGGACATCTCCGGTTGCTTCTTCTTCGGTAAGTTTGGGCAATGAATAATCATCTTTTCTAAGCAGTTCCACGAGGAATGATGGCGTGCCGGTTTCAAACCAATAGCTGCCAAATTTTTGAGTCCGTAAGGCTAGAAGTAAACTAAACGGGTTATACATACCTGTTCCATCTTCTACAAAATGATAACCGTCATACATTAGTTTTAACTGTGCACAAGTCTCTTCATAAGACATCTCATTTTCTTCGGCGACTTCGTTCAGCGATTCTTCAAAATACTCATGTATTTCGGCTTCGGTTATGCCACAAATTGTTTGGTATTTCTCATCCATAGAAATATCAGCAAGATTATTCAAGTCGCTGAAAATGCTGATTTTACTGAATTTTGTAACACCGGTAATGAATGCAAATTTGATATATTTGTCGTGCGTTTTGAGGACGGAATAGAACGCCTTTAAAGTGCTACGATGTTTTGTTTGTAATTGCTCATCTGTAATTGTCTG
>JALNXP010000181.1 GCA_023230285.1 Bacteroidales bacterium
AGACAACAGAACAGAAAGAAGCGAAATTATCAAGAAAGTATCTAAAGATATTATTGCTGAAAACTCTGAAGACGGAAAATATCTTGTAGAAGTAGAAAGCCTTTTTAACGGTAACGAATATTATATGTTTGTATATCAAGTATATAAAGACATCAGAATGGTTGGCGCACCTCCTTCTGCTATCGGAAAATTCGGCGGCGACACCGACAATTGGATGTGGCCTCGTCACACCGGCGACTTCTCTATTTTCAGAATTTATGCCGATAAAGACAACCAACCTGCAGAATATTCTGAAGATAACGTCCCTTACACACCTAAATACGTACTTCCTATCTCCCTCAAAGGTGTAGAAAAAGATGATTTCACAATGATTTGGGGCTATCCGGGTTCTACAGACAGATACCTGACTTCATACGGAGTAGAATGCAACCTTGAGCAAATAAACCCGGGCATTGATGCCGCTTTTGACGTAATTTTGACCAATATGCGCAAAGGTATGAACAGAAGCCAAGAAGTTAATATCATGTACGCTTCTACTTATGCCGGTTATGCCAACCTTTGGAAAAACAAAAAAGGTGAAACCCGCGGTTTGAAACGTCTGAAAGTTTATGATAAAAAAGTCGCTATAGAAGATAAATTGACAAAATGGATTAACCAAAGTCCGGAAAGAATAGAGAAATATGGCGAAGCCTTACCGCTCATAGAAAAAGCATACACAGAAATAGATGAAAGTAATTTCTACACCAACCTCTGGCCTGTCCAAGCTCCATTAATTGGCTCACAAATATTGACAATTTGCAGAAGTACAAGTGCCGGTCTTGAACAAATTCTTTCGCAGAAAATGACAAAAGATGAACGTACTGAAGCTATAGCTGAATATAATGTAATGCTTCCTGATATGTATAAAGAATATGACCAATGGACAGAAGAATTAATACTCAGAGAATCTATGAGATACTTATATTCCAATCTCTCCGCAGATTACCTCCCCGAATCTTTGAAAGCTATCGACAAAAAATATAAAGGTGATGTAGACAAATACATAGACAACCTGCTCGCCAATTCTATTTATGCAAGCCGTGATAATTTTGAACAATTTCTTGCTAAACCTAATCTCAAAACTTTACAAAAAGACCCTGTCTACACTTTATCTTCAGACTTGATGAGTATTTTGATGGAAAGTCAGATGAGTCTTAGACAAATTCGTACCGACCTTAGAAAAGGTAATCGTTTATTTGTTGCTGCGTTGCGAGAAATGAACAAAAATACTGTCTATTATCCGGATGCAAACTTTACCATGAGACTTACTTACGGCTCTGTATTGGATTATTATCCTGCTGATGCTGTTCATTATGATTATACCTGCACTATAGATGGTATTATGGAAAAAGAAGACCCGACAAATCCGGAATTTATTGTTCCGGAAAAACTAAAACAACTTTATAACGATAAAGAATATGGCAGATACGCCGACAAAAACGGCAATTTAACAGTTTGTTTCTTATCAAATAACGACATCACCGGCGGCAACTCCGGCAGCCCGGTTATCAACGGTGACGGCGAGTTAATAGGACTTGCCTTCGATGGCAATTGGGAAGCAATGAGCGGCGACATAGCTTTTGAACCGGAATTGCAAAGAACAATCTCTGTCGACATCAGATATGTCCTGTTTGTCATTGACAAATATGCAGGCTGTGAGAGACTTATCAACGAACTTAATATTGTTCAGTAATCAGCTACTGCGTACCAAAAAAAAGAGGTTGGCTAAAAATTTAGCCAACCTCTTTTTTTTTGCGTTGTTATCTCATTTAATGTTTTACAACTATTCTGGTTCTGACAGAACCATTATCAGCTGTTTTAACATCAAAGAAGTATAATCCGGATTCCAAATCTGCTGTGTTAACAGTTACCTCATTAACAGAAGAATATGATTTGGTAAACATCAGTTGTCCAACATTATTGTAGACATTAACTGTTTGAATACCTGTTGCATAAATAAACACGTTATCATTAGCAGGGTTAGGATAAATCTTCATATTTTCCACATCGCTGATACCTGTGATTACAGCAGAGCCTTGTAACTCATTAGAATTACAATCGGTATAAACTGCAAATACGGTATAAGAATGTTCACCTACAGCAACATCAACATCAGCATAAATAGGTTCTTCGACAGTAGCAATACTTATATTATCGCGCAAAATGCTGAAAGAAGCAGCATCTTCAGGAGCTGTCCAAGCTAAAGTTACATCATTAGTTATGACTTCTATTGTAAGGTCTTTAATTGCGGCACACATTTCTATAGAAGAGCAAACTTCTTCGGAATACAGGTTGTTTTCATAAACTACTTTCACACAATAATTCAGCATATTATAATAAGGAACATCCGTATGAGTGAAACTCATTTCGGTTGCAGTAGTTATTAGCTCGCCGAGGCAATAAACTTGATATCCGACAACAGTTCCGTAGTTACCATCACGCAATGTCCATTCTAATTGAACGGAATTATCATCGACTTTAGTAGCTGTAAGAGTTTGGACAGGAGCTTGGAAAGAGACCTCAACATCTACGCAAGCCTGTTCTGAAACACAGCCGTTAGTCATAGTAACTATAACACAATATTCATAAGATGCGTTAGTTTGTAAATCTTCCTCATAAGAAGTTTCAGTTGTCTCAGTTAACAAAGTGCCGTCACGGTATACTTCATAAAAAGCCACATTACCTTCAGGAGTTGACCAAGAAACGGTAACATCAGATTCATTAACAACAGCGACTAAGTCGGCAACCGGAGCGCAAGTAACATTAACTTCGACATCAATACAAACTTGAGCAGCAGTAGCATCATCGTTAAATGCTTCTACACAATAATTATAATTACCATTTTCAACAAATTCCGAAAAATAAATTGTTGTTACTGTCTCTATCATTTCGTTATCTCTATAAACATTATAGCCGGTAACGTCGCCTTCAGGTGCTATCCAAGAAATACTTACATAATAGTCATCAACTTCATATTCCAAATCTAAAACTGGGTTACATGTATTAATAGTAACGACAGCTTCGGTGCAAGTAGCGACAGACACGCAACCATCTTGATAATTAGCAAATACGCAATAATTATGGTCACCCGGGACAACATTTTCGTCTGTATAAGATTCATTTGTTACGTTGTTAGCTATTTGAACGCCATCGCGATTTATAGTAAAGAATGTTGCATCGCCGCCGTCCCATGTCAAGTCAACGGTTGTAGCATCTACAACAGCGACTAAATTTGTAACAGGGTCGCAAGGTTCGGGTATCTGATTACCGCAATCGCAGAGGAAAGTACATTGTACGCCGGCTTGAGGAGTGCCGCTACTTTGATAAATCATAGTACCGTCTTCATATTGAATATTGAAAGAGCATTCGCTATTCCAAGAGCCGCTGGTAAAGCTGACTGTAACGTTAGTTCCTATATTGATTTCTACAGTATAAGTAGCTGAGCTACCTGAAGATATAGTCATATTTTGAGAAGGAGTACCATCATCGAAAGTTACGTTTAAAGAAGCGCCGTTCCAGCCGTCACCGTAAGAATCGGCGAGATTAAAAATAACATTACAGCTATTGGCAATAGAGAAGTCGCCGGCAGCTGTGATAGTGCCATTATCGCCGGCAGCTTCAACGTGGAAGTCTATGGCATCTGTTCCGGGTGCATCTTCATCAATGGTAACGCTAAAGTTAGCAGACACTGTTCCGTCCGGAGCGATAGTTCCAAAATTAGCAGTAGTATTATTAAGAGTAACGTACTGATAAGAAGAAGATATTGTACCTATGACACCTTCAACAGGCGCACCGCCATCATTTGTGAAAGACACACTAAGGTTGTAAGTTTCACCCGGAGCATACATACCTGGCCACGAAAAGCCGGCGTACTCCAAAATAGGACGATAAACCCTGAAGCTCATATTGCTTGCCCATGTATCTGTACCATCGGTAGCAGAGATTGCAATAGGAATAAGTTGATTATTGGGAGCTGCTTCGGAAACAGTCAGAGCAAAAGCATTATTAACAGTTACAGTAGCATCAGCAGCAATAGTACCAAAGTTAGCCGTATTATCCGTAATAGTGATGTATTCACTTGTTGAAGATATTGTTAACACAACGTTATTTGCTTCTTCGACACCAACATTTTTAGCTGTCATATCTATAGTAGCACTTTCGCCGTATTCAAGGATACCATCAGCATTAGCATCATTGATATTCCATTCAAAACCAATTACATACGCTCCTTCTGCAGGAACTACGGTTGCAACGCCTTCATATCTCAGATAATTTTGTTTAGTACAAACGACAGTAATTTCGGTAGTAGGAATTAAAGTAGATGGAATGTCAATATTTTGATATGCGCCTGTAGCTTCAGCCACGCCAATAATTTCGCCATCAACGGTAAGAGCAATCATAGCACCTTCATCACAAGAAATAGAGAAAGAAGCCGAGCCTGCTATTATAGTAGGTACGTAAGCAACGTTCAATTCTTGTGGAACTTCGGTATATATTCTGAGGAAAGCATCGGAGTGAGCAGTAAACATCTGAAAAGTAATCTCTTTATCATCGGAATTATAAGGCCAGCTGCTTTGTGCAAGGAAATATTTTCCTGATACATTACCGAAAGCAGGAAGAAAGTTTCCGGAATTTTCAGCATAAGGACCAAAGCCGGGTAAAAAATCGGGGTCGAACAAATCGTTAACGCCCCACACATAAGTATCATTAACAAAAGAATAAGAAACTTCTGTCGGACAAAGTATACCTACTGCACCGGCGTTTTGCCCGTTATATTGACGTAAGATAAAGTTTTCGCCAAAACATTTTGACGACAAATCGAATTTACCTGTCAAGCAGTTGATAGAGAACACGTAAGTAAGTTTACCTACGTTAGTCAGTTGGTTGACGTGGCTGCTGCGGAAAGCCGGTTCGCCCCAGCCGTCTTCGAGACCGTGGTCTCTGTGTTGAACTATAAACGCACCGTCAGCATTCAGCACATCGACAATCTGCTGTGGCGTGCCACCTGTCCAGCCACCTAATTCTGAAGGAGTGTTAGGTATATAGTTTATGCCGTTAGGTCCAAAATAACTGACAACAGCACTTGTATTCTGATTAGAAGACCATGTGCTGCCCGGCGTTCCGGAATAAATACAGTTGATACGCACAGGATCTTTACCTTTAGAGCGATAATAGCCGCCAACAACTTCGGAGCATAATTGAAACCATCTCTCTGTCTGCCAGCCAAGTGCAGTAATCGGTTTATGATAATAATTCTCTTCCATG
>JALNXP010000249.1 GCA_023230285.1 Bacteroidales bacterium
GGAATCAAGAGCATTACCGGCATAGAAGATTATAACAATCTGAATGTCAGCATTTATCCAAACCCGACAAGCGGCGAGGTAAATGTCACAGCAAATGCAAACATCAAATCGATATCCGTACATAATTCGGTAGGCGCATTGGTAGAGACGATGTGTACATCGTCTCTACAGCAGACAACAACGATAGACATCAGTCGTTATGCGAGCGGTGTTTATATGTTGACGATTACGACCGTTGATGGCAGCAAAGTCATCAAGAAGGTTGTTAAGAGATAGGAATAGTGTGTGATGTCTATTAAGATGTCATACCATTGTTTATACAAATACAAAAAACGGCTTAGGACATTCGTCCTAAGCCGTTTTTTGTATTTGTATAAACGTTAAACGATTACACGTTTAAGCATCAATTAACGAATATTTATATCGCCGGAACCTGATTTTGAGTTGATATTTGTTTTTCCTGATTTTTTCAAACTTATATCACCGGAGCCGGAAAGGTTGATTTCGCAATTTTCATAATCTATCTTGGTATCTAAATCGCCGGAGCCGTAGAGACTTAATTTCATGTCTTTACATTTACCATTAGCTTTAATGTCGCCGGAGCCGTTCAAGTCTATCATAATGTTTTTACTGTCAATATAGCTAACTTCAAGATCGCCGGAGCCTTTGAGTTTTATTACAGCATTTTCGCTGTGGATATTGTCGACTTCGAGGTCGCCGGAGCCTGTTAAAATCAGATTGCAATTTTTAGTGTTGATGTCTTTACATTCAATATCGCCGGAGCCGATAAGAGATATGCTTGCATTATCGTTGAACTTCACGTTATTCCATACATAAATATCGCCGGAGCCGTTTAATGTTATGCTTTCAGCAACCGGCAGAGCGACATGCACAACGATAGGTAAAATTTTGCCATCTTTTTTTGATGGTCTGAGAGAGGTGTTGTCTTTTACATGAATTTTGAGAGTTCCATTTTGGACATCAGTAACAATAGATTCTAAAAAATTAGACTCACATTCCACAACAACGGAATGTTGTTCGTCATAACTTATTATGACATCAATTGATCCTGAAAGGACGACATTTTCAAAATTGGCAGCATTACGATTTTCTTTAACAAGGTCACCATTACCTTTGATGGTGGCGCAGGATACGCTGATACTTAATAAAAGAAGTACAGCGGACATTAGAGATGTAATTTTATTCATTATTTATAATTTTAGGTTTGCAAAAAAATATTTTTTGGCATAGTCATCAAACGTAAATAAGACAATTAAATTGTTTTTTGGTTACACATAATATTAAGTAGATTCAATTAATATGTTTTAACAATAATATAATTAGTGCTTAACAAAGACGTAACGTGGTGGTTGTTATTTTGCAGCATCAAAAAAAATGAAAAATGATAAAAGTTTTCGGTGTGAGTTTGACGATTTTTTTTCTTGCAATCAAAGTGACTTTTGCAGGAACTATCAGTGGTGTTGTGACAGATAAATATACTCATGAAACTATAATTGGGGCTACTGTACGAATTTCCGGCACAACTTTAGGAACAATTACAAGCGGTGAAGGATATTTTGAAATAAATGATTTGAAATATGGTAGTTACAAGCTTGAAGTAAGATGTGTTTCTTATAAAACAATTATTTCTGATGCTATCATAATTAATAGCAACGATATTTTCTCTGTTGATTTTCAAATGGAAAGTGACGACAAAGTTTTAGAGGCGGTTGTTATTACAGCACGAATAAATAGGGAAAACGAAATAACTTTGATGAAAGAACGTCAAAATTCATCTGTTGCAGTTGAAAGTATAGGGGCGAAAGAGATGAGTGTTAAAGGCGTTTCAAATGCTGCTGATGGAGTGAAAAAAATCTCAGGAATAACGACAGCCGAAGCAGGGCAGGTAATAGTGAGGGGACTCGGCGATCGCTATAGCATAACTACATTGAACGGACTGCCGATAGCTTCGTCAAATCCGGATAACAAATTGATACCTTTAGACCTTTTCCAATCATCAACAATAAAAAACATAGTCGTTAAAAAGGTTTATGAAGTCAGCTCTTTCGCCGATTATGCCGGTGCTCATATCGACATTGAAACAAAAGAAAATATTGGAGACGATTTTTTTCAAATATCATTAAATACCGGTGGACATGCTAACTCTGTTTTTAATACATTTTACCAAAGTGATAAAAAATACGGACTGTTTGTTGCCAACAATTTATCCGATGATGCTAAAAATATGTCATCAAAAAAATTTTCGGATTTGATAAAAACAAACGCTAATGTGTTTGGAACAAGTTTCAATATCAGGAAACGATCTGTTTTATTACCTGATTTTGGAGGTTCGATAAGTTTCGGACATGATTATAAATTAGGTGCTGACAATATATTAAGCGTTTTAGCGGCGTTAAGCGTGGGAAGGAGTCACGAAACGGTACAAAATATTTACAAATCGACATATTCTGTTCAGGGTGTGTTGTTAGATGAATTTACTTCCGACAGTTATACTTCCGAATTAGATATTACTTCTCTTGTAAATATCAATTATTCTTTTAATGCCAACTCCTCTGTTAATTATACATTTTTTTATGCACGTAATGCAATAGACAATTATAAATTAAGAGAAGGCTTTGACGGAGAGGGTATCCAATTGATAGGAAGCAACAGTATAATGCATGTGTATCATCTTAATAATCACCAGATTAAAGGTAGATATACTTTGTCGGACAGATGGAATTTAGGGTGGGGGGCTTCTTTTGGCATTACAGGCAGTGATGAACCCGACCGCCGTCAGGTGATGTATAGATATTCTAATGGCGAAATCAAATTGTTTACGCTGAATCAACAGGAAACAATGCGCTATTTTGGCGAATTAAACGAATATGAAGCTGTGGGTAATGTAAAAACGCAGTTTCATTCTTTAGATGAAAATATCAAGGTAAATTTTGGAGCGACATATAAAAATAAGTATAGAAATTACTCTTCAACAAGATTTTATTACAAAACGGCACAAATAGATCCTGAAATAAATGACTTTGCCGATATATATAATACCGATGCTTATTATAATCAATACAATATTTCAAATGGATTAATAACTATAGCTAAAGATTCGCAACCAAGGTATACATATTATGCAGGAGCATCTATAGCGGCAGGGTTTGGTGAGGTTCAATGGAACATATTGTCGGCGTTGTCGCTTAATTTTGGCTTGCGTTTTGAATATAGTAACCAATGGGTGATATATTATAATGATGCTTCTGTCGAAAAAGAATCTCAATTGAGTTCTAATGATGTTTTTCCGGCTTTAAATATCAAATATGATATTGCAAAAAACAGTAACATAAAATTATCCGGTTCTAAAACGGTAACACGTCCCGGATTTATAGAAATGTCGCCACTGTTGTACAAAGAATCTTACGGAACGGCAGAAATTAGAGGTAACGAGAATTTGCAAAACGGATATAATTACAATTTTGATTTGCGATATGAGTTGTTTTCTGACAGAAAGAACAATATGTTGTCGGCAGCATGCTATTACAAATGGCTTGTTACTCCTATTGAAAGGGTACAGGAAATTTCAGGTGGATCATCAATTAATACTTTCTTAAATGCTGATAACGGTGTGGCTTTAGGCTTTGAATTAGAAGGGCGAATTGAAGTTGTCAAAAATTTAAAGCTAAGTGCAA
>JALNXP010000311.1 GCA_023230285.1 Bacteroidales bacterium
AATCAATCTGTATGGATTGCACAGCGAGGTGGTAGGACAAAAGACGGTAATGATAGAACAGACCAAGGAATTTTGAAGATGTTTTTCATGAGTAAACCTGATGATTTTGTTGGCGGCTTTAATGAAGTTAATGTTGTTCCTATTGCAATATCATACGAGTACGAGCCTTGCGCTTTTTTTAAAGTTAATGAGGTGTATAATCGCCGCCGCGGTCCTTATGTTAAAAAAAATGGCGAAGATTATATCAGCATTAAAACAGGTATCCAACAGTATAAAGGTAATGTGGCTTTTGATTTTTGCAACCAATTGACAGAAGAGGAACTTTCAGATGCCGGCTATAAAGAGAAAAATATGAGATTCAGAGAACTTGCCGACATCATTGATAAAAGAATAATTGAATCTTATAAGTTGTGGAAAAACAATTATATAGCTTACGACCTGCTTAATGTGTCTGACCATTTTTCAGATAAATATTCTTTAGAAGATAAAAAAATTTTTGTGGAGTATATGGAAAATGGATTATGTAATCTCTGCGGTGATTATGATGAGCTTAAAGATATTTTTCTACATTTATATGCAAATCCGGTTATCAATAAAAATTTTATAAAATAAAATATGAGCATTTATTCAGAAACAGCAGATTATATAGCAAAAAAAATCGGGACAATTCCTGATACGGCTATTATTCTTGGCAGCGGTTTAGGTCGCCTTGCCGATGAAATCACCGATAAAGTAGTAATTCCATATACAGAAATACCGCATTTTATCCGTTCTACAGCTCCCGGACATAAAGGTAACCTTATATTTGGTAAAATAGAAGGTAAATATGTGCTTGCAATGCAGGGTAGATTTCATTTTTATGAGGGCTATTCAATGGAACAGGTTACTTATCCAATCAGAGTTTTTGCAAAGCTCGGAATAAAAAAAATGTTTGTTACCAACGCCGCCGGCGGTATTAATACGGAATATATACCCGGCGATTTGATGCTCATAAAAGACCATATATGCTTGATGCCTAATCCGTTGATAGGTAAAAACCTTGAAGAGTTCGGACCTCGTTTCCCGGATATGACGATGCCTTATGACAAGGAGTTGAGGTTGTCGGCGCATCGTATTGCTGACGAACTGAAAATTAAGTTATATGACGGCGTTTATCTTGGACTGACCGGTCCTACTTATGAAACAGTGTCGGAAATTAAATTTTTTCGTATGATAGGTGCTGATGCTGTAGGAATGTCTACCGTGCCGGAAGTTATCGTGGCGAGACATTGCGGCATTCGCGTGTTCGGGATGTCGGTAATTACCAATAAAGCTACTTCCGAAGATTCAACAACGGAAAATGATGGGAATGAAGTTCTCATAGAAGCCGATAAAGCCGCCTCTAAAATGATGAATATAGTCAAAAAGCTGCTTAAACAAAATTGAATTTCACCCCTGTATAATGAATTTCACCCCATAAACGAATAGAATATGGCTTTTTTTTAACAGTAATACCAAATATTTTTTCGAGGAGTTTTTTTGTTGTTCTTTTGCAGAAAAATAATGAAAATGACTCTGACAGAAAGATTCAATCAATTGAAAAAATTATTCACTTTTGGACAAAAGTGCAATATAGAAGATACAAATTTAGAAATTACTTTTTGCGATTTTAACCAGACTCTCGTATGTGACGATGTGTCTTCGGTGCGTACAACTTTTGTAAGTCCCGAATTTTATTCGGCAGGAGATGATACGGTAAATGAAAACAAACATTTTGTATATCCTGTCTTTAGATATAATAAAAAAGGTAAAGACAACTCTGCAATTTTATTACTGCACGGGCTTAATGAAAGAAGTTGGGAGAAGTATTTATGTTGGGCGGAGACTTTGGCTCGTCAAACACAAAAGCCTGTGATTTTGTTTCCAATAGCGTTTCATATAAATAGAACGCCTTCAAGTTGGTACGACCCACGCGAAATGTCACGTTGGGTGAGAGACCGCAAGTCTAAACAAGAAAATACCGATAACCTTACTTTCGCTAATCTTGCACTGAGCGATAGATTAATAGACTCACCAATGCGTTTCTATTTTTCCGGCAAGGAAACAGCTGCAAATTTATGGCAATTAGTAACGGAAATAAAATCAGGCAGACATCCACTTTTTGAAGAAAATACTTCTGTCAATATATTTGCGTACTCTATCGGCGCTTTGCTATCACAAGTACTGCTGATATCTAATCATAATAACCTGTTCTCAGATACTAAATTGTTCATGTTCTGTGGAGGCTCACTGTTCAATATGATGAACGGTAATTCAAAGTATATTATGGATAAAGAGGCTTTTCAGAAAATAACCAATTATTATCAGCATGATTTCCTTTTAAATACGCCTAATTTCTCTGATGATACCGATATGGCTTTTAAATCAATGATAGATGTTGATGCGTATAAACAGGAACGACAAAATTTTTTCAGCAATTCTGCTAATCGAATAAAAGCTTTTTCGCTAAAAAAAGATATTGTGATACCTACAGCAGGCATAAAAAATGCACTTGGCGAAGATTGTGCAGACAAATGTCTTACAGAAGTTGACTTTCCTTTTGAATATTCGCATGAAGTACCTTTCCCTGTAGGAAGTAAGGTCTCCCCCGAATTATTAGATGC
>JALNXP010000182.1 GCA_023230285.1 Bacteroidales bacterium
CCAGCCGTTAGAAGAGCCGCCCCAGCCAAAGTTTTGATGGAATGTAGTTACGCCGTCTATTATTCTGTAACCGTCGCAATTCCATGCGTGACCGCCGTCAGAGCTATGTCCGCTGTAATATAATACGTAGCCGTTATCTAATTGTTCTATAATTGTTGAAACCCACGTAGCTTCATTATTGTCGCGTGAAAAATAATTAGCGTATGGATATTTAAAGAAGGACTGTACAGCATTTGGTACGCTGCCGGATTGCGCACCGGAGCCTGTAGGGTCATAAGACATTTGTACTGAGACACCGGCATTATATTGTAATTCGGCGATTGCGAAGATGGCTTTTTCGCTTTTATTGCCATCAAGAGTTGTCAGCATTGCGTCCCAATTGTAGAAGGCTTGAGAAAAATCTACTTCTAAGATACCGTAAGGATAACAGTAATAAGCGGTTTGTCCGGTGCCTTGCAACGGCCATCTCCAATATTCCATGACAACCGACATTGCGGTAGCAACACAACCGGCATAACATCTTCCGCCGGGACCGCCGTTAGCCAACGGAGCATAATAATTATACGGATAATCCTGATTCCACTCGGTTTTCAATAACGGTCCGACTTCAACGTCATTTTTAGCTGCTATTAATGTTTCTGGATTAGCAACAGTATATTGTTGCCATGCAGCAGTAATATTTTCTTCCGGTTGATAATTGGTTTTTATAGTATACTCTACAGCATCAAAAAACGAATTGATGAAATATTGAAATTCCGGATTTTGGTTTGCTAGTTTCCATGTAGTATATTTGTTTGAGCTGTAATAAATTACTGGGTCGAAGGCATCTTGTCCCGATACAACTACCATGCCGCCGTTGGTAAATTCATATATATAAGCAATGGTATTGCCGGCTCTTGTTTCCGTGATGCTGTTTTTGATGATTATGGCATTATATGACAACTCATTTTCAAAAGTGTTGACTTGTTGAAAATAGTAATTTTTAGCAACTAAAGCGGCTGTTTCAGAATTTACAGTTTTTGCTTTTAGAGTACTTATAGAAACAAATACGATTATTAAAGAAAGTAGAAGTTTATTTTTCATCGTGTAAAATTTAATATTTATACTTTAATTTTTATTATTCCGTGCAGATATGCGTTTAGCAGGTCTTTTAAATCTCCGATTTGTTTTTTGATGTCGGAGCCAATGTCGGTGTCGCCAACTTTTATTCGAGAGGCTTCTCTTGTCACTAATGAGCGGGTTGAGATTATATCTAACTCTTGTTCTATAGCTATTTGAGGCGACACGAAAGGGTGGTGTTCTACTAAAATAAGGCTGTAGGAGTCGTACATTAGTGTATAGCCGGCGATGCCTGTAACTTTTTGATAAGGTTTTGACATGCCGCCATCGATGACTAATAGTTTACCATCGGCTTTTATAGGGCTTTCGCCTTTTATGACTTTGACAGGCACATGTCCGTTGATAATGTGAGAGACAGCCGGATCTAAGCCGAACTCTTTAAGGATGTTGTCGCATGTAGTGATGTCGTCTCTATATTTATAGTAAGGGTCGAGATTTTCTTTATGAGTAGTTTTATCTTCTATAAAATATCTTTCGAATGTTGTCATTTGGTCTTTGCCGAAGAGAGGCGAACCCGGTCCGCACCACAAGTACCATACGTAGTCAAAATCTTGAAGTACTTTTTCCTGATGCCATCTGTTCATGTAAGCTCTGCGTGTTATCATTTCAAACATGTCGCATAGTGCTTTGCCTTTGTATTTTGCGCCATTAATAGTTGCTTCTTTGAAAGAGCCATCTTCGTTTAATGGTATACAGCTGTGAAACAGTAAATTAGAGTTGTATCTTAGATACAGGCTGCCGGCGGAGAAGAAAAATTTGATATGTTTTTGCAGTTGTGGGCTGTTTAAGAAAGAGAATTTCAGTTTTTCCATAAGTTCTTCTTCTTCAGGACATAACTTGAAAGGGTCTTTCGGGTCTATAGTAGGGAAGTTGCAATCTTTCATTGGATATTCTTTACCGGCAATTGTAACTGTTGCTTTTTCGAAATTTATTTTGTCAAGTAACAGTCGGCTTTGCATGTTAAAGTCAGGATTGCGTTTAATAATTTGACTTTCCAATTTGAATTCTATGACGGCGATAGCTTTGTGCATTTGGCTGACGAGCTTGATATTCAGCGAGTCGTAATTTCCTTCGGCATTTGTTTTAGGCACAAAGCATTCGCAAGGGTCGTTGCCATAAAATTTCATGGCAAAAGTAGCAAGTGGCAACAAGTTTATGCCGTAAGCATCTTCTAAAGTATCTAAGTTGTCGTAGCGTGCAGAGATACGCACCACAGTAGAGATACACGATTTGATACCGGAGGCGGCACCAATCCACAAGATGTCGTGGTTTCCCCATTGAATATCAACACAATGGTATTGCATGAGTGTTTCCATTACTTTGTCGGGATAAGGACCTCTGTCGTAAATGTCGCCGATGATATGTAGTCTGTCAATTAATAGTCGTTGGATAAACTTGCTTATTGCGATGATAAAATGGTTGGCGCGTCCAATTTCTATTATGGTGTTGATGATTTTATCGTAATATTGTTCTTTTTTTGCCGGATTTTCGTTTAGCAATTCATCGATGATGTAAGCGTAATCGGGCGGCATAGCTTTACGCACTTTAGAGCGGGTATATTTGTCGGCAGCGGCACGCGCTACATCAACCAACCGGCGTAATGTTACTGAATACCAATTATCTAAGTCGTCAATAGTTTTTGTGACTATTTCTAATTTTTCTTCAGGATAATATATCAATGTAGCAAGTAATTTTTTGGATTTTTCGCTGATAGTGTGTCCGAAGACTTGGTCTATCTTACGTCTTACTACGCCGGAAGCGTTACGAAGCACGTGGCTGAATGTGTCGTACTCGCCATGGATATCCGTCAAAAAATGTTCAGTGCCTTTCGGCAAGTTTAATATTGCCTCTAAATTGATGATTTCTGTACAAACAGATTGAATATTAGGAAATTTGTGAGAAAGTAAAGTCAAATATTTGATTTGCGCTTCATCGTAAACGTTTGAATTGTTCATGATCAGATAAATTGGTTACCAATAAGGTTACATGCCTAAATTTTGTAAATCTTCCATAGAAATTTCTTTATATCCGTCAGGAATGGCAAATTCCGACTTTTTGACTTTGGATTTTTTTATACTTTTAGCCGACAGCAGCATTTTTATACCGGCTGTTTCGACTTCATATTCCAAAGGTATAATGTCTACGCCTAAATTGGCATTGGATAATTTGTTGATAGGGTTTATAATTTGTGAGCTGGTATAGCAAGTACTTGTCACGGCTGTGCCTTCTGCGGTAGTGCTGATGATACATTTTTTACATTCATAACCTTGAATGGTCTTTGTTTCTTCTGTATATTCAATTTCTGTCGAGTCATTAGACAACATATTATCAGTATTTTCCATAGGTTGTTTTATCATAAACTTTTGTCCCATCATACTTAAGAGGATATAGGTCATTTTTTCTTCTTCCTTTACAATTACTGTTTGAGATACGGCATTAGAGAGTTGCTCTATTTTCAGTGCGTCATTTCCGTAGGTAGCGATGATACTTGTAGGCATGTAAGATTTCATCATCGGGTCAAGTTCCATTCCGGGGAAACTTATGGAATATTCAATAGTTCCGGTGAATACTTCCTGAGCGTTGAGCATGATTATGCTGAACAATAATAATATGCAAAGGGATAATTTTTTCATGATTTTTAATTATTATATTAATATTTTATTTAGGTATTCTGAACATTTTTCTCCATCTGATTTTGCCGTTGAGCAAAGATTTATTTTTATCCATTGACAGCCATACTATTGCAGGCGTGCCGACTATATGGTCTTCCGGAACGTAGCCCCAGAAGCGTGAATCAGCGGAATTGTGACGATTATCGCCCATCATCCAATAATAATCCATTTTTGTTGTGTATTTGTCGGTTTCAATGTCGTTGATAAATATTTTTCCGTCTTTTACAGCCAATTTATTACCTTCATAAGTTTCAATAATTCTTTTATAGAGGCAGATATTTTTGGTGTCTAATGCTATTACATCACCTTTTTTGGGGATGTAAATTGGTCCGTATTCATCAATAGTCCATTGATAATCAGCACTATATGGGAACAGGTATTTTATGCAGTTATCTTTAAAATAATCTGTATTAACTTGCAGTTCAGGTGTAACTGATTCTACAATAGAGTTAGCTTTTATATCTTCGAGAGAGCTTTTTGTCAATGTCAATATGTATTCGCTTGTTGAAGGGTTGTAAGTTGGTGTTTCTGTGATATTCAGCTTATCCAAATAAGTTTTTCGAAGTTGGGTACCATTAGTTTTTACGATATAAGTGAACTGTAAGTCGCCTTTATGATTTTCTTTTACGCCGTTGATATAAGCGTAACCGTTGATAACTTGCAGGGTATCGCCGGGGATGCCGATGCATCTTTTAATGTATGTTTCGCGTTTATCTACCGGACGGCTTATAATTTCGCCAAACTGACGTTTGTCGGTGTTAACTCTTTGATAGCCATATTGTCGTACTAAAGAGTAGTAGCTTGCATTACTTTGATAAACAGTAGAAAGAGTGTCGCCTTCGGGATAATTGAATACGATAGGCGTATAATTTTTGATTTTGCAGAGAGCAGGGTAGCGATAGTAATCCAACTTTATACATTCTGAATAAGATTTTCTTGTTTGTGACAACGGCATGGTGTGATTCACAAAAGGTACGGCTATCGGTGTCATTGGAGAGCGTGCACCATATTTGTATTTGTTTACAAACAGATAATCGCCTACTAAAAGTGTCTTTTCCATTGATGAGGTTGGAATAGTGTAGGCTTCGTATAGATACATTCTCAGAATGCTTACAGCTACGACAGCAAATATGATAGCGTCTACCCAGCCTCGCAATGTACTTGGCTTAAAGTAAGGGCGTTCTTTGTAATAAGTTTCTTTTTTGCTGAAGCCCAAGTAAGGGAGATATATAAAAGGTACTATCACGGCTAATGCTTCTTGCCATAAAGCGTGTCTGTCGAAAGCTTTAGATGTTGCGACTTGCAGCATAAACATAATGAAAAAGCCCATAAAAGGAATGACAAGAATGATGAACCACCATAGTGGTCTGCCGGTGAGTTTT
>JALNXP010000183.1 GCA_023230285.1 Bacteroidales bacterium
GCATAAAAGTTGACGACCCTGCAATTGACCTTGCCGTTGTATGTGCCGTTCTATCCTCTACTGTCGACATACCGCTAAACCACGAATATTGCTTCGCCGGAGAAATCGGACTGTCAGGCGAGATAAGACCTGTAAGTCATATAGAAAAACGACTGTCCGAAGCTGCAAAAATCGGATTTAACAAAATGATAGTTGCCGGCTTCGGATTGGAAAAATTGAACTTGTCAAAAAACAATATAGAAATAATCGGTCTGAACCGCATCGATGAGGTGTTTAGATTGTTATTCGGTTAAATTTTTAAAACACAAAATTTTATACAAAGAAAGTCGTTATATAAAATGTATAAAATTTAATGAAGATAGTTGGTTGAATAACACTGGCTTTCTACGGAAAGCCGCAAAAAAACAAATAATAATATGAAAAGATTTAATTTTTTAGCAATAGTTTTAGCATTAAGTTCATTATTAATTTCTTGTGTTCCGACAAAACAATTTAAAGATTTAGAAGCAAATTGCAACGACAGAGCCAACAAAATGCTTGACCAGCAAAGGAGTATTGAAGAAGCACTTAACGAAAGAAACTCAAGTATTACATCGTTAAAAAAGGAAATTAGAGCATTAGCAGCTGATTCATTACGTTTGGCAACAGCCTTGTCGGATATAACTTCGGAATACAATAAGCTTTCCAAGCAGTATGATGCAATAATCAAAGAAAACGAATACATTTCCTCCAACTTAAATTCAAAGTCGGCCAAGTTATTGGAGGATTACCAAGAGCTTCAGAATCAATTATTAGCGAGAGAAGATTCTCTTGTTGCAAGAGAAAATGCGCTTAAAAAATCAAAGCAGCTCGTTGCTGAACGCAACAAACAAATATCGGAGTTAAACGACATTCTTGAACAAAGATCTAATGAACTTCAAGCATTGAAAAACGATGTCATTTCCGCCCTCATCAATTACAGCGACCAAGGTATCAACATAGAAGAAAAAGATGGGAAGATATATGTTTCTATGGAGGAAGATTTACTTTTTAATTCAGGTAGTTACACCATATCGGCTGAGGGAAAAAATGCCATATCCAACTTAGGTAAAGTTTTGGAGAACAATCCTGACATTAACATATCAATAGAAGGGCATACAGACAATGTGCCATATACAGGCAAAGGGCAGTTGAAAGACAATTGGGATTTAAGCGTAATGCGTGCGACAAGTGTTGTCAAAATATTATTGGAAAACAAGAATATAGCACCTACTCGATTAACAGCCTGCGGGCATGGTGAATATTTACCTATCACCGACAATTCTACGCCGGCATCTAAAGCCAAGAACAGAAGAACTGAAATTATTTTAACACCCGACATTCAGAAGTTGTTGGAGATGTTGAAAAAATATTAGACAGCAGCTGCTATGCGCAAAAAAAGATTAAATATAATCATATACGCTATAGCATTTGCCATCTTCTTCATTGGCATAACTTATCCTATCAAGCTTATAGATATTAAGCCTAATGAGACAGAGCAAACTGTTTCATTAGAAGACAGATTATATATTACACAACATCTTTGTCCTGCAACATATTCCGAAATTTCTCAGACGATGAAACGCTATTGTGCCGTTACAGGCTTTCAAGGCGTTGTAATGGTGGTTTATTATGGAGATATTATTTATAATGAAGCTAACGGCTACGATTGTCCGGGTTGTTCAAAAAAACTTCTGAATACCAACATGTCTTTCCAGCTTGCATCTGTAAGCAAGCAATTTACGGCAGCTGCCATCATGAAACTTAAATCTGAGGATATGCTTGATTATACTGACAGAGTCAGTAAATATATTACAGATTTTCCTTACGAAGAAGTTACTATACAGCAATTGCTCAACCATACCGGCGGACTAAGTAATTATATGTATTTATTGGAAAAAGTCTGGAACAACGATTCCATACTTCCCGACAACCAAACACTAATGCGTATCATTGCGGAAGAGAAAATGTCACCATACTTTACGCCGGGCAAGAGATACGATTATTCCAATACAGGCTACGCCGTTCTTGCTTCAGTAGTAGAATCCATTACTCATGAAAGTTTTCCCGAATATATGGAAGAGAACTTTTTTGCGCCGCTCGACATGAAAAATACTTTTATAGGTACCAGCGGCAACCAAAACATCAAACCATTAGACGGCTTTGCTCGAAGGCGTAACAGATTATACAAAATTGAACCATCTGTACATGACGGAATTGTTGGCGATAAAGGCGTATATACAACAAGTTGGGATATGTACAAATGGGATAAGGCGTTATACGAATATTCCGCATTACCACAAGAAGTATTAGATGAAGCATTTACGCCCACTCACACAAGCAAAAACAGAACAATACCATACGGATACGGCTTCAGAATCAAAAAAATCGATAACAACACTGCAATATATCATAATGGAATATGGGAAGGTTTTAGAACAAGCTATCATCGCTTTCCTGAATATAAAAATACTATTCTCGTTCTGAACAACAATGAATTTAATGTAGGTAACATACCAAAAAAAATTGCACCTCTGATAAATACCAAACAAGTTGAAAATATTGAAACACGCTTTGTTATAAATGCTGTTTTAGATGACAACTTTAAAGTTGCCAATTACGCTTATTGCTTGGCAAAACATGAAAATAAATTGAATGATACCTTATATAATTACGTACAGCAATACTTATGGGGGAAAAAATATTATACCGTGTTTAATATCCTGAATAAGTTAGAACAGGAGCAACAAAGTGTATTTATAAATTGAGATAAGAATCGAAATGACACACAAAAGAATAATTATAGCCGGAGCGACCTCCGGCATGGGATACGAATTGGCTAAAAAATATATTGAAGCCGGCAATAAAGTAGGCGTAATAGGAAGACGTGAAAAAGTGTTAGAAGAATTACAGGCATTGCAGCCTGATAAAGTATTTGTCAAAGTAATAGACATAACAACAAAAGAATCGGGAGATTTGCTCAAAGAGTTAGTGACAGAAGTTGGCGGCATAGATTGTTATATACATGTTTCAGGAGTTGGCTCTCAGAATTTTTATTTAGATGAGAAAATAGAGATGAACACTGTTCAAACAAATTGCATTGGCTTCACACGGATGATAGATACAGCATTTAACATATTTGCAGAGCAAGGTTACGGACATATTGCTGCAATTACTTCTGTCGCCGGAACTAAAGGCTTGGGTGTTACACCTTCTTACTCCGCATCAAAAAGATTTCAGAGCATATATTTGCAAAGTCTGGCACAATTGTCTCATATACGTAAATTGAAAATAAAATTTACAGACATCCGCCCCGGCTTTGTAAACACGGATTTACTCAAACATAAATACAATAAATTGTTATTGATGGATAAAAAATACGCATCAGCTATCATCTACAAAGCCATCAATGCTAAAAGAAGAGTAAAAATTATAGACTTTAGATATGCTATAATTATATTTTTCTGGCGATTGGCTCCTAATTGCCTCTGGGAAAAAATGAATGTTACAACAAAAGATTAGCAAACACATGAAAAAAATATTTATCTTCTTATATCTTTTATTCCCAATTGTAGTTTATACACAATCTCAAGACAGATGGAAAATTACAGATGTTGATAAAATAACATGGACAATAACCGACAATTTGCCGCATTACGACCATATTGAAATGAGCGGAGAACAAATATCTGTCGTCTTGCGCTATGGCGTAAATAGCGATGGCTCCTTACAATACGAACGCTCTTTAATTTGGCCAATGTTAAGAACAATACCAAATAACACCCATGCAAGTTTGATGCAAAGATTATCCATTGATTATACATCACTTATCATTGCTAATGGCATGGCTTTAAGAGATGAAAAAGTTCAGGAAATAATCATAGACGGAAAGTTGATAATCAAAAGTAATTATACTATCAACAATAAAAATATAGGAGCAGCAAAAGAAAAAGTTTTGAAACCGTCAATAGAAATTACGAGGACTATATTTCCTTCAAAAGATTTGGCTGTGCTATGTGAGCGTTATGCTGTTAAAAATATTGGCAATAAGACATTGACTATAAACATTCCAAATCATAACGACACATATAATACTTTACCTGAAGATGGTGTTGAAGGCAGTTATACCATAGAAAGTCAAATTATATCGGGAGAAGGCATAACAAAATTAGCTCCAGACGAAATCATGTATTTTGATGTTGTAATACAAGCATATAAAGATGTTCAGGCAGTTTCTGATTACAATACGGAAGAAAACAAGCGAGCAGCTTTTGTTAAATTTATTGCCGATAATCTGATTTTCGATTCGCCGGACAGCATTATAAATGCAGAATTTTTCTTTGCCAAGATTCGTGCTTCGGAAAGTATTTATAAGACCAAAGGCGGCTACATGCACGGTCCGGGTGGCGAATCTTATTATGCTGCAATTTGGGCTAACGATCAGGCGGAGTATGTTAACCCGTTTTTTCCTTTCCTTGGATATGATATAGGCAACAAATCTGCAATAAACTCATTTAGGCATTTTAAAAGATATATCAATGATGACTACTCTCCTATTCCGAGTTCTATAATAGCAGAAGGTACTGACATCTGGAACGGAGCCGGAGACAGAGGCGATGCGGCGATGATAGCTTATGGTGCTTCTCGCTATGCTTTGGCAAGAGGTGATAAACAGGAAGCGCATGAACTGTATCCGTTGATTTCGTGGTGCTTGGAGTATTGTAAGTTTAAAACTACAAAAGACGGCGTTGTCGCTTCCGATACCGATGAACTCGAAGGACGTTTCCCTTCAGGAGATGCCAATTTATGTACCTCAAGTTTATATTATGATGCGCTGATTTCAGCATCTTATATCAGTAAAGAACTTTTTGGACATCAAAACAATCAATATCTTAAGACAGCTAAAAAGCTGAAAAAATCCATTAACAATTATTTTGGTGATGAAGTAGAAGGTTATGATACTTACAGATATTATGACGGTAATGACAAATTGCGGGCGTGGATATGTATACCGTTGACTGTTGGTATTTTTGACAGAGCTTCGGGTACTGCGGAAGCTCTGTTTTCGCCGCAACTTTGGACCAAAGACGGCATACTTACAGAATCAGGCGATGCAATTTATTGGGACAGAGCCACTTTATACGCTTT
>JALNXP010000184.1 GCA_023230285.1 Bacteroidales bacterium
AACTCCACTTCTTATACCTTAACAGGCTGGGGTAGCGAAACAAAAGGGCATTGGGATATGGGTACTTATCGCTTTGAATTTTGGTTAGGCGATGTTTGCGTAGGTAGCAAGTCGTTTGAAGTGCGCTAAGCGTTTAATTATATAATAAAGTAAATTTTATGTTAGAACAAAATCAGATATTCGCCAACCGTTACCGTTTGGTAAAGCGCATGGGCAGCGGTGCTTTTTCAGAAGTGTGGAAAGCCGAAGACACTAAAGCCGGTGACTTGACAGTCGCTGTAAAGATATATGCGCCAGATAAAGGCATGGATGAAGACGGAATTGCCATTTTTAGCAAAGAGTTTTCACTGGTGTTCAATGTTAACCATCAAAATTTACTTAAACCTACTTATTTTGATGTATCTGCAAGATGCCCATTTTTAATATTGCCATATTGCTCAAATGGCTCTACATATTCAAAAATAGGGGTAATGAGTGAGAATGAAATCGTCCAACTATTGCACGATATCGCTGCCGGATTAGAGCATCTGCATAAGCAAAATCCGCCTATCATACATCAAGATATAAAACCTGATAATATCTTAATAAACGAAA
Source organism: Bacteroidales bacterium (assembly GCA_023230285.1). Lineage (GTDB taxonomy): Bacteria > Bacteroidota > Bacteroidia > Bacteroidales > BM520 > RGIG7150. The sequence continues at coordinate 595 of JALNXP010000184.1, forward strand.
GTGGCGACTATCTTATTACCGACTTCGGCATTAGCACCAAGATACGTAGCACCTTGCGAAAAAGTGTTCTCCAAAACAAATCTTATTCCGCCGGGACAATTGCCTATATGGCACCGGAAAGATTCGGGAAAGAAAATAAACCTATAAAAGCAAGCGATATATGGTCATTAGGTGCCACTATATTTGAATTGATGACAACTGAACCCCCTTTTTTCGAATTAGGCGGACTTAGTTTGAAAAATGGTGCGGAAATACCTAATATCGATGGCAATTATTCTACAGAACTTAAACAATTGATTGAAAAATGCCTCGCTAAAGAGCCTTGGAATAGACCAATGGCGACACAACTGAAAGAGATTACAGAAGAGTATTTGAAGCATGGAAAATGGTCTAAGCAAGAAAAACAGGAATCTGCTAATATAAATAGTTCAAATAGTGCTTCTTCGTTAAAAACTACTGTGATAAAACCGTCAACCTTTGATGTCCCAACCAATTATAATCGAAAAACATGCAGAATGAATGTTCCTGCTGCAGAAATAAACCCTATAATTGAAATGGCTTTTGTAAAAGGTGGTACATTTTATATGGGTACATATAATACTAATGCTTCTAATCATGATAAAGAAGCTTATCAAGACGAATTTCCGGCACATAAAGTAACATTGTCAGATTTTAATATCGGTAAATATCCTATAACTCAAAAACAATGGATGGCAATAATGAGCAATAATCCAAGTAATTTTAAAGGTGATGATTTTCCTGTTGATAGTGTCAATTGGGACGATTGTCAAAAATTTATTGACAAATTGAATGCCAAGACCGGTAAAACTTATCGTTTGCCAACAGAAGCCGAATGGGAATATGCTGCACGTGGCGGAATTAAAAGTAATTGCTATAAATATAGCGGAGCCAATAATACGGATAATGTAGCTTGGCATTCTGCTAACAGTAATAACAGCACTCATGCAGTCGGTACAAAACGACCCAATGAATTGAATATTTATGACATGAGCGGTAACGTTTACGAGTGGTGTCAAGATTGGTACGGCTATTACAGTAGCAACAATCAAATTAATCCTTTAGGAGCATCTTCAGGTTCTTGCAAAGTTTTGCGTGGCGGCAGTTGGGATAATTCTAAAAGAAGCTGTCGATGCTCAAATCGTCGTAATAGTAACCCTGATAACAGATATAACTACTTCGGCTTCCGAATAGCTATAGTGTGAATTTAATAATAAATAAACAATTAATAAATCAATAATTAAAAAAATTAACTAATTAAACCCGACGGACTCAATGGGCTATAACAGAGTAATTTTACTATGAAAAAAATTTTATTATTCTTTATCGCAATGTTCTTTATTGCCGAATTTGTTGAAGCTCAGGATATTATTATTCCTAAAGACAAAAGCAAATCTAAATTGACAGTTATTTTGATAAAAGTTTCGCAAGCGTCATCCGGCGTGGTCGAGTATAAATATTACAATAATCAGGAGGGACCAACTTACTCTATGCCATGGAGCCAAATAAGCATGATTATTCCGGAAACAGGTGAAACTATGTACCCGCCGGTAGAAGTCGTGGAAAATAATGAGTATAAAAAATCAGGAGAAGATAGAGGTAATAAATTTAAAATCGGTGTCATCGCCGGATTGAATTTTTCTAACTTTTCTTACAAACATTCGGGGTCTTTCGTCGGAAGCGTAATTAACTACGGCTATAACGAAAGCAGTGGTGAAACACCAAGTTATAAATCGGGTACAGGATTCAATTTAGGCGTAACTGTTGATGTCAGGTTAAATAAAAGCTTTTATCTCAAATCAGGTCTAATATATTCTAATCAAAAAGTGTCTAATTCGTTTAGTGCGTCATATAGTTATTACAAAGAATATTCCGATATGTACTTAATAGGTACGCTATATGATGATTATACTGAAAAATACAATCTTAATTATCTGGAAATTCCTGTTCTGTTTTCATATTATTTACCCTTAAATAGAAGTGGAAAATTTAATATGCAGTTTAATGTCGGACCCGTTATAGGAATAGGATTGACAGGTAAATGTAATTTTACCGGCACAAATTCATCACAAGGATATAATTTGGAAGCATATTCTTATAATGGCTATTATATATCAAACTATGGCATTGATACCAAATATGATGGCTACGTAGACCTGTTTGGCGGAGATGGTAGCTATGATTATGTATTTATAACAGAAACAGAAGGAACTGAAGATATAGAATGTGAAAATTCATATCAACGCCTAAACTTAGGACTGAATTTCGGCGTTGATGTCGAGATATATGGCGTGTCTGTCGGATTTGCTTATGTGGTCGGATTAAATAATTATGCAAACGATTCTTTTTGGTCGGGTGACCGTGCCATTATAACCGATTACATTAGCTCCGACGTTTCCGGCTATAAACAACGTACAAACTCATTTATGATAACTATGGCATATAAATTCGCATTGTAAGCTATATAGAATATTATATTTATATTAAATTTAGTTATAATGTCTCAATTTGAAATAAATCAACTATATGCAAATCGCTATCTGTTACAAAAACGATTAGGGTGCGGCTCTTTCTCCGAAGTGTGGATGGCAAAAGATACTGTGGCAGATAATATAGTTGCCATTAAAATTTATGCCCCCGATAAAGGTATGGATGATAACGGCATTGAAGTATTTAAACGTGAATATTCAATAGTTTTCAATATAACTCATCAAAATTTATTACGCCCTAATCATTTTGATGTATGTAATGATTCACCGTTTTTGGTAATGCCTTTTTGCTCTAAAGGAAATGCATCAAAATATATCGGAAAAATGACAGAAGAAGAAGTCGTGAAGTTTATGTACGATGTGTCCTCCGGCTTAGCTTATTTACATGAACAAGAACCTCCTGTTATCCACCAAGATATAAAACCTGATAACATTTTAATATCTGAAGATGGTCATTATAAACTTACCGATTTCGGTATAAGTACACGCATTCGCAGTACTCTAAGAAAAAGCGTTAATATTAATGATGATTTTAAATCGGCGGGAACACAAGCCTATATGGGACCGGAACGCTTTAGCCGACAGCCTATCCCCATTAAGGCAAGTGATATATGGTCGTTGGGAGCAACTGCTTTTGAATTAATGACAGGTGATGTACCTTTCGGTGATATGGGCGGACTTGTTTTGTTAAATGGTGCCGAAATTCCCGCAATTAAAGGAAATTTCTCACATGAACTTAAGTGCTTGATTGAAAAATGCTTGGCTAAAGATACTTGGGAAAGACCAACAGCAAAATTGATAAGTAAAATAACCGGCAATTATTTAGAAACTCAAAAATGGAATGTCAGCGAAATTATCAATAGTAATGCGGATTCCCAAGAAACTTCTTCTGAACACACAAAGCAAAATTCAAAAAAAAATGAGCCTCGTGAAATTGTAGATTTTACTAACAGTGAAAAACATCCGGATAATAAAGAGAGAAAAAACAAAAAGAAAATCTTATGGATAATCATTCCAATTGTATTAATCGTAATTGCCCTGATTATCTATTTGTTAATCGGTAATAAAAATGTAGTTGATACCGAAGAAGTGGCTATCATCGACTCTACTGAATATATCGAGGCTGCTGTTATTGACAGTATACCTCCTATAATTCAAGAAGAAGTTGTAGTAGTAGAACCACCAATTACCGAGGTACCACAACATAAAGACAAATCAGAACAAAAGTCTAAAGATAAAGCCGATAAACGCCCTGAACAAAAGGCTGCAACGCCAGTAGATTCTACTGTCATAAATGATAAAACAGATAAAAAAGCAAGTACCGACCCGCTAAATATTGTAGTGATTTACGTCGAAGGCGGCGTGTTCAAAATGGGCTGTGATGCAGGACAAAGTGCCGACTGTAATGACGATGAAAAACCTTCTCATCAAGTTGAAATTAGAAGTTTTAAAATTGGTAAATATGAAGTAACTCAAGCACAATGGAAAGCTGTTATGAATAATAATCCAAGTAAATTTCAAGGGGATAATCTCCCGGTGACTAACGTCAGCTGGAACGATGTTCAGGAATTTATCCTGAAATTAAATAATAAAACAGGTAAAAAATATCGCCTTCCAACTGAAGCTGAATGGGAATACGCCGCAAAAGGTGGACAATCTTCTAATGTAGTCTATAAATACAGTGGAAGCAATTCTATTAATGCTGTGGCTTGGTACTCATCAAATAGTGATAATATAACACACCCTGTAGGCTCAAAATCATCAAATGTACTCGGCATTTACGATATGAACGGTAATGTACATGAATGGTGCAGCGATTGGTATGCTATGTACAAAAGTAATTACCAAAATAACCCTGCCGGTAGTAATGACGGAACCTATAAAATATGTAGAGGCGGTGGTGCCAAAAGTCAAGCCCTCAATTGCAGAAATACATTCCGCTCTCTTAAATATAAACCTAATTATCAAAATGATTTTATAGGATTTAGATTAGTTGAAAATTAAAATTAATCGAAACTAATTTTGATGATATAATCTGCGAAAA